>CAVBYE010000103.1:0-8871 GCA_963599285.1 Bacteroidaceae bacterium
CGTCAATATAGGGAATCACAAAATTGAGTCCCGGGTTTAAGGTGGTATGGTACTTACCTAAACGCTGCACAATCCATTTGTAGCCTTGCGGCACAATCCGGACCCCTTTAAAAATGGTGACGGCCACAAACGCGACCAATGCAAACACCACAATAGTACTCACAGGCATAAGTTTTTATCTCTTGGTTGGGAAGAATGGGGCTGCACAAGCAGATCATTGCCTAAAATATCAATCACCCGCACGCGATCGCCTACGGCTACAGGACTTAAACAACGGCATTGCCATTCGTCGGCGCCTAACACCGGCATGGGAAAGCGGACTTTGATGTGTTCGTGTGAAAGATGGGTTTGAATGACCATGCCGACTTGGCCAATGGTGGCTTCACGCGATAAGCCAGCTTTGGTTTTATCAATAGACAAGGGCTTAATCCATTTAAACCATGCCACAGTACAGCCAATCGACAACAGCAGCCACAACACGATTTGCGCAGCAGGACTTAAGCCGGGCAGTAGCCACGCCAAGAGCGCAACACAAAGCGCTGCAAGACCAAACCACAGCGCTGCAAAAGCGGGCAACACCAGCTCAGCCAGCATTAATATCACCCCAAATACCACCCAATGCCACGGCTCTAATAGCAGGGTCATCGTCTATTCCTTGAACGGTTTTTCTTCAATGTAACAGATCACGACCCAGATGAGTATGCTTGAGTGGAAAAAGCCCATTCGCATGGGTTAAACGCTTATTTTTGCAGGGGCGCTGCTAAACGCTCTGGATGTTTGGCTGACATTTTGCCCTCGTAGCGGGCTAAAATCGCGGCGAGGTCAGCATCGTAGTTGCCTGTGGTCTGATAGCTACCTAAGCAATGAATCGTCTTGTGCGCATAATCGAGGGCAAACATGATGATCGGCACTTGGGCACCTTCGGCAATGCGATAAAAGCCTTTTTTAAACTCGGGTGCGTTATGGCGTGTACCTTCAGGGGTCATACCCACCCAAATTTGGTCACGTTGTTGAATCACCTCAATGACCTGTTGGGTGAGGCCCTGTGCATGATTGCGCTCGACCGGAATCACATCAAGCCACTTGAGCACAGGTTTAAGCGGGGTATTAAAGAGGCTCGCTTTGGCAAACATATGCATACGAAAGCCCATGGCCACGACAAAGCTAAAACCATACCAGCCATCGGCATTGGAGGTATGGGGTAACACAACGGCCACCGCTTTAGGGAGGTTGGGAAGCTCACCTGCAAATTTCCAGCCTTGTAAACGATACAAGTGCTTAAAGAACAGTTGGCTAAGTTTATCCTGACGCCGAGGAACCAAAGGCGGTAACGTGGGTAAATTGGACATAAGGTGTGCTTATACTGAATAACAACAGCCTAATTTTAAGCTTTTCAGGGCCAAAGGACATTGGCAAAATACAGAGAAAGCACCTTGCGCTGAAGATTTTATATGCCATCGATTTACCTGTTGCTGTTTTCCTTGTATTGGGCACAAGGTTTACCTGTGGGATTTATGACCCATGCTTTGCCGGTAATCTTACGTAGCGAAGGGCTCTCCCTCGCGCAAATTGGGGGTTTTGGCTTATTAATGCTGCCTTGGTCACTCAAAGTCCTGTGGGCACCGTGGGTCGATCGCTCAGGCCATTATCGGGCTTGGATTATCCCTACCCAATTGGGCAGTGTGCTGTTGCTGCTGGTATTGGCGTTTTTCCCACCTCAAGCGTTAGTAGAACCCCACTATCTGTGGGTGTTTTTTTTGCTCTTACTCAGTATCAATACCTTAGGGGCGACCCAAGACATTGCCAGTGATGGTTTGGCCGTGAATCAGTTGAGCCGATCCCAGCAGCAGTGGGGCAATACCTTGCAAGTGATTGGTTCACGCTTAGGTTTTATTGTGGGCGGTGGCGCCGTGCTTTGGTGCTTGGATATATATAGTTGGCAAATCACATTTATGCTGCTTGCGGGCTTGGTCATGCTAAATACGCTGCCGATTTTATGTTATCGACCTCACCAACAGAGGTGTGCTCAGGCAGTGAGCACTGCTTTTTCTTGGGCCAAGCTCAAGCAAAATTTAGCTTATTTTTACGCGACCCCTGAGTTAAAAGCATGGCTTTGGGTATTGTTGAGTTTTAAATTGGCCGATGGATTTTCAGGTCCAGTCCTTAAACCCTTGATGGTGGATTTGGGGCTCAGTTTGCAGCAGATTGGGCTGTATATCACGATGCTCGGCGCGGTGGCTGCCCTGATGGGTGCAGGGCTGGGTGGTCTCTGTTTAAAATATTGTTCCCGTGGCCGTGCTTTGTTGCTCTTTTCTTTGGCCAAAGTGCTGAGCTTATGGGCCTATGCACAGTTGGCAGCGGCATATACACAAGGTCGCACCATTGAAAATTGGGTGATTTATAGTGTGAATGCGGCAGAAGATGCAGTGTCGAGCATGCTCTTGGTGGTGATGCTCACCTTGGTGATGCAATACAGTCGTCCTAGCACCGCCGGTACCGACTTCACTTTACAAGTGGCCTTGATGGCGACAGTCAGCGGTGGGCTGTATACCGTCAGTGGCCTGTTGGCACAGCATTGGGGCTATGCGCATTATTTATATGCCGTGGTAGGCGTAGCAGTGTTGAGCTTAATTCCGATGTATAGATGGATGCAACGCACCGCAGCAACTCACTAAGACGCGAGTAGGCACACAAAGCACCGATCTGTATAAGCATAGCAGCATTGTTGCGCTTGGCTTTAGGCGGACAATGCTAGAGTAAGGCTTTATTTGCGAGTGAATGACACAGATGCATATTCGGGCGATTTTATTTGATTTAGACAACACCTTAACCCATCGTGACCACAGTATTCGCGCCTATAGTCGGCAGCTGTTGCAGCATTATCAACAGGCATGGGCCGAACCACCGAGCCTCGCGCAACTTGAAACTCTGATTCGACGTATTGACAATGGTGGTTATCCAGACCTTGCACAATTAACCCATCCGAGTATTGCAGCATCGGTGGGCTATGCTTTGCAACAGCAGCTGTCTTGGCAGCAGTGTCCGTCACTTGAGGAACTGACCGCATTTTGGTTTAGCCAATTCGCACGCTGTGCGGTGTTGATGCCAGATGCAAAAATCGTTTTAGCTGCATTAAAGGCGCAAGGCTATCGCTTAGGGGTGATTTCCAACGGTGGGCATGAGAGCCGACTCCACTTAATCGACGCACTTGGACTAACAGATTATTTTGAGCTGATTCATAGTTCGGGGCTATTGGGGGTAAAAAAGCCGCAAGCCGAGATTTTCTTACAAACAGCGCAGGCCTTGGCACTGCAGCCTAGCGAGTGCCTATTTGTGGGTGATCATCCCATCAATGATATTAAAGGGGCACAGCAAGCGGGTATGCAGGCATTGTGGTTAGCAGGTTTTCATGCTTTACCTGAACAGATGCAGGTGGCCACAATTACACAGTTGCGCCAAATTTTGGAGTTCGTGCCGCAGCCTGCGATCTGTATTTAAGCGTTTGTTCTCATCAATAAGTCTAAAAAAGAATCATTTTTATGTGATTTTAATTATATTCTTCGGGCAAAATTAAAATCTTATGGAATAGACAATGAATCTGAAGAAAATTGCCTTATTACCACTGTTCATCGCACCGATGACCTTTGCCAGTGTCGAGTTAGATTGGGGCTACCACGACCACCATGCACCTGAGCATTGGGCCAAGCTCAATAGTCAGTATCAAGCCTGTACAGGCAGTAATCAGTCACCCATTAATATTGCCAATACGGTCAAAGCACAACTGCCTGCCTTAAAATTTGACTATAAAACCGAAGCCAAAAGTATTGTAAATAACAACCATACCCTGAAAGTCTATTTTAATTCAGGCAATATTTTGCATCTTGACGATCAAGATTTTGAGCTCAAGCAATTCCATTTACACAGTCCAAGTGAAAACACCATTCAAGGCAAATCCTATCCAATGGAGATGCATTTGGTACACGCCTCAGCACAAGGGGAGTTGACGGTGGTGGCAGTGATGTTTGAAGAAGGACAAGAAAATGCCAAGTTAAAGCAGCTATGGAAACGTTTGCCTCAGCAAGCGGGTAAGGTTGTTGAGTTAAAGCAAGCTGAACTTGCGTCGGTATTTTTACCTCAACAATTGGACTATTACCGTTTTAATGGCTCTTTGACCACCCCGCCGTGTACCGAAGGTGTGCGTTGGGTGGTGATTAAGCAAATTCAACAAGCATCAAAGCAACAGATTCAAGCGTTTAGCCAACTCTTGGCCCATCCAAATAACCGTCCAATCCAAGCGCAAAATGCGCGCTTAGTGCTCGAATAGAAGGTGACCAAGCGGATCAAGGATCCGCTTGGCTTAATGTAAAATTTTATCCAAGAAGTGTTGCGCACGTTCACTGCGTGTGGTGGTAAAGAAATCTGTTTTAGAACAATCTTCAATAATTTTGCCTTGATCCATAAAAATAATACGATCAGCCACTTGGCGGGCAAAACCCATTTCATGGGTTACACACATCATGGTCATGCCTTCTTTGGCCAATTCCACCATCACATCTAGCACTTCATTGATCATTTCGGGATCAAGCGCAGAGGTCGGTTCATCAAACAGCATGGCAATCGGGTCCATACTTAAAGCCCGCGCAATGGCCACCCGTTGTTGCTGCCCGCCAGAGAGTTCGGCAGGATACTTATGTGCATGTTGGCTTAAGCCCACGCGATCTAAATAAGCCAAGCCTTTTTTCTTGGCCTCAGCGTCTGAGCGGCCCAGTACTTTAACTTGAGCAATGGTTAAATTTTGGGTAATGCTTAAATGTGGAAACAGTTCAAAGTGCTGAAACACCATACCCACGCGACTGCGCAGTTGGTTTAAGTTGGTTTTCGGGTCTTTGAGGGCCAAACCATCGACCACAATATCGCCTTGTTGGAACGGTTCTAAACCATTAACGGTTTTGATGAGGGTGGATTTTCCTGAACCGGATGGCCCACACACCACCACCACTTCACCCTGACGAATGCGCGTGCTGCAATCGGTTAAGACCTGAAATTTGCCATACCATTTGCTAATATTTTGAATATCAATCATGACTTTTGCATCTGTCATACACGTAACCTTTGTTGTAATTTTTTCACGGCAAATGTCGCCAAGACACTAATACTGAAGTAAACCAAACCGGCAAAGAGAATATATTGGGTTAACAGCGCCATCAGGTCGCCACGGACATAGTTGGTTCTAAAGAAGTCCAATAAACCAATCGCATACACCATGGTTGAGTCTTGGAACAAAATGATGGTTTGTTGTAGCAACAGTGGGGTCATTTTGCGAAATGCTTGCGGCAAAATAATTAAGCGCATGCGTTGTCCATAGCTCATGCCTAAGGCGGCGGCGGCGGCGCTTTGACCCTTGGGAATAGACTGGATGCCGGCCCGTACAATTTCGGCAAAGTAGGCAGCTTCAAACAGCATAAAGGCCACCACGCTAGAGACAAAGGCTGTATCCATAGTCAGATAGTTGCCTGTCACACCGGTATAAATAAACGGTACCGCAAAATAAAACCACATTAACACCAACAGCAGTGGAATCGAGCGGAATAAATTGACGTAGCTTTGGGCAAACAGATTTAAAATACGACTTGAGGACAGGCGCATTAACGCCAGCAAGGTGCCAATTAAAATCCCGCCCAGTGTCGCAATCAGCACGACTTTAATGGTGACACTAAAGCCATGCCAAAGTGCAGGGTAGGAGGTGCTTAAGTCCTGCAAAAATAGAGTCAGCCATTGCATTATTTAGACCCTCCTGCCATTAGCCCCGGAATGCGCAAACGCTTTTCTAACAGGTTCATACCTTGAATCAGGCAGATATTAATCACAATAAAGATGATCGTGACGTAGGTATAAATCTCAATGGTGTTTTGGGTATATTCACTGATGGTTTTCATCTGTGAAATAATTTCTGCCACGCCCACCAATGAGGCAATGGAGGTATTTTTAACGCAGTTGGTGAGCTCTGAACTCAAAGGCGGCAAAATGGTGCGAAACGACTGCGGTAAGACAATATGGCGATAAAGCTGAAAGGTGCTAAAGCCCATGGCATAGCCGGCATGAATCTGACCTCGCGGCAGGGCTTCAATCCCGGTACGCACTTGTTCGCAGACCCTCGCTGCGGTAAATAGACCCAAACCAACACTTGCAGAAATCAGGGCGGTGGTATTGGCACCTAAATCATTGACCCACCACTGGCGAATAAATTCGGGTAGGAAATTGGGCACCACATAGAACCAAATAAACAGTTGAATCAGTAAAGGAATATTTCGAAAAATGGTCACATAAGCCGTGCCGATTGCACGTGCAATGGGGCTTGGCAAGGTACGTAGAATCCCCAAAATACTGCCGAGCAGCAGGGCAATGCTCCACGCCACCACTGCAATGACCGCCAACCAACCCAAGCCGGTTAAAATCCAGTCCAAATAAGTCGTATTGGCGACGCCTGTGGGTTGCCACAGCACCCCCCAATTCCAACGATAATCCATGGCAACTCCTTATCAGTTGGGGCGTATGCCCCAGCTGAATCCTTCATTATTGGTCACGGTCATGCGGGTTGCTAATCAGTGCTTTCACTGCATCTGACATTGGGAAGTTGAGGTTAATTTTTTTCGGTGGAATTGGCTGTTCAAACCATGTTTTGTACATGTCGTTGATTTTGCCCGATGCATAGGTGGCTTTAATTGCATCATCGACCACTTTCTTAAAGCCGACATCGCCTTTACGCAACATACAGCCGTAGACTTCTTGAATTGGCGCTGTACCGACAATCACCCACTTGTTTGGATCTTTGGCTTTGGATTTTTCACCAGCCAATAGAATGTCATCCATCATAAAGGCAGCCGCACGGCCGTTTTGTAGCATTAAGAATGATTCGGCATGGTCTTTGGCTGGAATAATTTCAGCAATACCGAGCTCTTGTTGATGCTGACGAATATAACGCTCTGAGGTCGTGCCTGCTGTGGTGACTAATTTTTTGCCTTTTAAGTCAGCAAAATCTTGAATACCCGAGTTTTTAGCCGTTAATAGACGTGAACCGACTTGGAAGAAACCCACCGAGAAGGACACTTGTTGTTGGCGTTCTTGGTTGTTGGTGGTGGAGCCACATTCTAAATCGACTGTACCATTTGAAACCAACGGAATACGGTTTTGACTGGTGACCAAGGTATAACGCACTTTAAGGTCAGGTAAATTCAGCTCTTTTTTTACCGCCTCTACCACCTGCATTTGTAGATCGTGGGCATAGCCTAAAGGTTGACTTGGATTGTCTGCAATATAGGAAAAGGGAATTGAAGAGTCACGGTGGCCCAATACAATCGTGCCTGATTGTTTAATTTTCTCAAGGGTACGTGATTCGGTTGAACCGGCAGGGCCTGTCGCAGTACTTTCAGGTGCTTTGTCATTGCTACAGGCGCTTAAGCCGAGCATTAGGGCACTGGCGCAACATAATTTTTTTAACATGGAGGTCATTCCTCTATTTTTATTGCAATTTTTTTAATCATCATAACGACAAAATAACTGCTTAAAAATGCAGCTTTTTTGCATCTTAATCGAGATCAGATTGCAAGCTCAAGCACTATTTTGCAGCAACTTTAAACCTTGGCGTCATTTTCAAGCACGTGGTTTGGGCTTGGGTACAGGCAAAGAAGCAAGCCTTATGCCAAAGTTGGGGTTATTTTTTGGGGCGCTGATAATATTGTTCTATATTTTCAATCATCTGCTGGGTGAGTGCTAAAATCGCATGACTGTGTTGGATTAAATGATGCTGATGGCCAAGCTGGTGTTCGGGATGCTGAAAATAATCCATCAAAATTTGTTCGGCATGAAACAACTCAAAGGCCAGTTGATTCAGCACATCATCGTAAATTTGGCTATGCACAAAAATATGCAGCTCTTTGGCAAAGACCGGTAGCAGTTCTAAATACTCAGTTTCAAGGGTATGTAAGATGTTTTGTTCTTTGTCTGGATGCGCCGTGATCTCGGTAATAAAGTGTTGGCTATAGCGTTGAATGCGGTATAGGGTGGGCAGTAAGGTCACAAAGTATTTTTGTTTTTGTAATTGCTCTAGCGCTAAATCACGCTGCTGTTGTAAATGATTTAAATACAGTGGCACACACACCGCCACAAAAATTGCAATCACCGAACCCACCGCTTGTACCCAAGCTGCCAATTCTTGATTAAAAATTAAATCTGCTTGTGTTGCCATGTGTCCTCCTTGTGCGATCAAGGTCATGTATGGCTACTGTAGCAAGTTTCGCGCAGGCGTGATGGGCATTTGTGTGAGTGCTTTAGACAGCGGACATGGCATAATAAGGCCTGTTTGCTTGGTTGTTTATAGTTATGTCTTTTGCGCTCCAACCCACGTCTCCTACCGTACTTGAAGTCTCCCCACAGCATAAAAAGCTAAATCGTTTAATTGATGAAATTGAACAGCAAAAACTGTTGCTCGCTGCATGGCAACAGGCGCAAGACGAAATTCGGGCGTATAGCCAAAAGGCGCTGATGCCTGCTTACCGTGATTTATATACCACGTTGTATGAACAGATGCAGACCTTGTGGAATAGCCTAAATTTATATCGTTTCAGCAAAACCGATACAGCGACTGTTGAAGATAAAATCCAAGCTTTAGCCCGCCTACTGCAAGGTTCTCGCATGCTGAACCAACAGCAGGTGGATGAAGTTGAGAAGCTGTATGCTTATTATCAGCAGGCGAACGAGTACGATAAGAAAAAAACCAAGAAGAAAGATGTAGAATCCTTTAAAGAACCTGAAACTAAAGATGAAATAGTTGATGATGAAAGCTTTGATGAAGATTGGAATAGCGACCAATAC
>CAVBYE010000104.1:0-8777 GCA_963599285.1 Bacteroidaceae bacterium
CGTTTAAAGTTGGGAGTAAAAACGCTGCAGTTTTACCTGAACCTGTTTGGCTTGATACAAGTAGGTCTTTACCTTCTAACGCTGCAGGAATCGATTGTTCCTGTACAGGTGTAGGCGTAGTGAAACCTAAAGCTTGAAGCGCTTGTTGTAAAGATTCATGTAAAGGAAAATCAGCAAAAGTTTTGCTCATAGAGTTTTTCACCCGAAAATTGGGTGCTCCATTAAAAATAAAGTCAGATGGACATCGGCAAAAAGCGGTACAGCAATAATCGCTGACAAATATGAGAATCAGCGGCGATCCGAGTAACGACGATGTGATAACGCACGCTTGTAGTACGGCTTAACCTGAATAGAATCGCTTTAGCGATTGGGGCGCGAGATATCGTCCTCTCTTTGGACCGAACGCGCATACACAATGATTAGAAGAGAAATGTTCAGGTAACGAACAGAAATTAAGTGCGTTGGCGGATTATAGCAGAGTTCCTAGAAATGTCATGCTATTTGCTTAATATTTGACTAAAATTTGTTATTAATAATACAAGTCTATGTTTTAAATAGTTTTTTTGTTGTTATTTTTTTGTAAAAAATATAGCCCTCAAGCGAGGGCTATACGTCTGATCATGTACTCGATCAAAGTCGATACTTATTTAGCAGCATCACCCCAAGCTGGTACTACAGCTTGCATGAGCGGCTTAAGCATTTTCATAGAACATGCAAGCACTTGGCCATTGTCCATTGATTCTGAACCACCACGTGCGTCCACTACAGTACCACCTGCTTCTTTTACAATGAGTTCGCCTGCTGCGATATCCCAAGGTTTTAAGCCAAGTTCGAAGTAACCATCGAAACGACCTGCAGCCACATACGCTAAATCAAGCGCAGCTGAACCTGTACGGCGGAATTGTGCACCCGCTTCTGATACGTTTAATAATGCATCAAAATGGTTTTTCGCATATGAAACCACTTCACCATTACGTACTTTACGGTAAGCATGGCCTACAGATAAGAATGTGTTGTTGAGTGAGTCTTTCACGTTTACGCGAATACGACGCTGGTTCAACATTGCACCGCGACCACGGCTTGCAGAGAATAACTCGTCTTTTACAGGGTCATAAATAACACCGTGTTGAGTTACACCTTTGTGTTGAACAGCAATAGAAATACAGAAATGCGGCACGCCATTAATGAAGTTTAATGTGCCATCAAGCGGATCAATCACCCAACACCATTCAGCGTCGTGACCTTTACCTTCTTGATAACCAAATTCTTCACCTAAGAAGCTGTGGTTTTTATAGCTTTTACGTAGTGTATCAATCGCCAATTGTTCCAAATAACGGTCTACACGCGTTACAGGACCGTCAATGCCTTTTTCTTCGACTTGTAGATCGAGCTTATGACGATTTTGATGCGCTTTTAAAAGCTCTTGACCAACTAATTGAGCCGCACGCGCAGCCATCACCACCATAGGTTCCATTGAACACCCTACTACAATATATTGAAGACGATAAAGAATAATGCATAAAAGCCCCGATATCTTAGCAAATATCGAGGCTTTTTGGGAAAAAAAATTAACTTTTATGACGAAACGGACAGTTTAAGCTTTAGCCATGCCTGCTGCATTGCCTGCTCAATTCCCGTGCGGTCTAAGCCCGCTGCTGCGAGCATTTGCGCGTGTGTGGCCTGCGGCATAAAGCAATCATCTAAACCTAAATGAATGATTGGTTTCATGATTTGAGCTTGTGCAAAGTACTCACTCACACTACTGCCTGCACCGGCCATGACCGCATGTTCTTCAACTGTGACAAACAGTGCTGTGTCATGCTGTAAACGATCGAGCATTTTTGTATCTAATGGTTTCACAAAACGCATATTTACGACACGAACACCTACGGCATGTTCACGTGCAAACTGGGCTGCAGCCTCAACTGCAGGCATCACGCGGCTACCAAAGGCCAATACGCTCACGTACATATTGGCTTCAGGATTAAACTCAGCCACAATTTCAGCCTGACCCAATGGGATAGGCTGCAGTTCAACGTCAATGCTGACACCCACGCCATTACCGCGCGGATAACGTACCGCTGCCGGGCCTGGATGCATATACGCCGTATGCAACATTTGGCGGCATTCATTTTCGTCTTTAGGCGCCATAATGACCATGTTTGGAATGGTACGCATATAGGCATAGTCATAGGCACCCGCGTGGGTTGGGCCATCTTCACCGACTAAACCGGCACGGTCAATTGCAAAGGTGACATCTAAATTTTGCAGTGCAACATCATGCACCAGTTGGTCATATCCGCGTTGCAAGAACGTTGAATAAATCGCCACCACAGGTTTTAGACCTTCACAGGCCATACCTGCAGCCAATGTGACTGCGTGTTGTTCAGCAATTGCCACGTCAAAGAAACGCTCAGGATAATGCTGGGCAAACTTGACCATCCCTGACCCTTCACACATGGCAGGCGTAATGGCCAATAAACGTGAATCTTGTTCGGCTTGATCGATCAGCCATTGCCCAAATACGTCTGAGTATTTAGGTGCAACAGGTTTGGCAGTCACTGAATTCAGTTTGGTAATGGCGTGGTATTTAATTTGCTCAACCTCAGCAGGTGCAAACCCTTTACCCTTCTTGGTATAAATATGAATCAGACGCGGGCCTTGACGTTTTTTTAACGCTTCAAACACTTGGCTGAGGTGTTTGACATCATGACCGTCAAATGGGCCAAAGTAATCAAATCCAATCGCTTTAAATAAGTTGTCGGCCGCATCTGTTGCTGCGGTATGCAGACGTGAGTTATAGCGCCATTCAGGATGTGGCTGTACATACGCCTGACCATCTTCGGCAATATTCACCGATTCACCACGCGCCCAAATTGCAGCTAAATGTTTGGCAAAACCACCTGTGCTGCATGAAATCGACATGTCGTTGTCATTCAGGACCACAATTAAGTTGGCATTATGCGCAACTGCATCATTCATGGCTTCAAATGCCATGCCTGCAGTCATTGCACCATCACCAATAATCGCCACGACATCACGGGCAATCTTTTGATAACGACTCGCCAAAGCCATGCCTAAGCCTGCAGAAATGGCCGTAGATGAATGACCCACCCCAAAGGTGTCAAATTCTGACTCTTCACGTGCAGGGAATGCAGCTAAGCCATCTTTGGCACGAATCGTCGGCAATTGTTCACGGCGACCGGTCAGGGCTTTATGCGGATAAGCTTGGTGACCCACATCCCAAATTAAACGGTCATGTGGCGTTTGAAACACATAATGCAAAGCGACAGTGAGTTCAATTACACCAAGATTGGCACCAAAATGACCACCACTTTGTCCTGCAGCATACAAAATATACTGACGCAACTCATCCGCCACTTGCTCTAATTGGCTGCGCTCAAGCATCCGCAGTTGCTCGGGGTGGTCAATCGTATCCAGCAACGGAGTTACAGGGCGATGAGTGGGAATTTCTGTATACAACATATGTGGCAAAGCCTTCTAAAGCCTGGCAAATTTTACAGCGAGGTCAAATGGGTTACTCGAACATATCGTCGAAGATAGTACCTTAAATCCGCCACATTTCTAGCGATGTCGTTTTAAAACAAATATCTTGCGGGCACGGTTAGTAGATTATCCTGAATAATCTCACTATTTATCAACTATTATCGTGTGCTTTATACAAAAAAGAAAATCTAATCCATAAATTCAGCGCAGCAATTCTACTAATGTCTGGGCATTCCGCTATACTTTAGTCAATTTTTATTTGCTTGACAGGTTTCGCAGTGCCAATTCAATTTGTTGCAACGTCTCGATTACCTACCGCTTTTGGTGAATTTAAAATAAGTGTCTTCCAAGACCCCGAAACTGGAGAGGAACATGTGGCGCTCTCAAAAGGCTTAGACACTGCCCCCGACAGCCCTGTTCTGGTTCGTGTGCATTCTGAATGTTTAACCGGTGATGCCTTTGCTTCACTCAAATGCGACTGTGGCCCACAGTTACAAGCGACACAGCGTTTAATTCATGAAGCAGGTCAAGGTGTGATTTTATATTTACGCCAAGAAGGTCGTGGTATTGGCTTGACCAATAAAATTCGTGCCTATGCGCTGCAAGATCAAGGTCATGATACAGTCGATGCCAACCTGATGCTGAATTTGCCTGCAGATGCGCGTACTTATGATATGTGTAGCATTATGCTGGATCACTTACAGGTTAAAGAAGTAAAACTCATCACCAATAATCCTTTAAAAATTGAAGCATTAACTGCACAAGGTATTCAGGTGGTCGGGCGTGTCGCACTCACTGTAGGCTTAAATCCGTTTAATGAACAATACCTAAAAACCAAACATGACCGTATGTCACATATGTATAAAAAAGATGACTTCTAAGTCTGGCTTGGCCATTTAATCGTACACAGGGATTTTTGAGTTTTGGCTTAAAAATCCCTTACTTTTATTCAGGCATTATGCTTTGATGATAAGCAGTGCAATATTTTGATTTTTTCAATGAGGCAGCGCTCATGCAGCATCCGACTTCTCCTGATATTCAACGCGTTCGCGATTTTCTCCTCGATCTCCAAGCCCGTATTTGCGCGGCCCTTGAACAACAAGAACAACACGGCGGTGGGCATGCCACGTTTGCTATAGATGAATGGCAACGTCCTGAAGGTGGCGGTGGTCGTTCACGCGTTTTAGAAAATGGTACCGTCATTGAAAAAGGGGGAGTAATGTTCTCCCATATTCATATTTCAAAATTACCCGCCTCTGCCACTGAGCGCCATCCACACATTGCGGGTGCCAAAGCTCAAGCCATGGGCGTGTCTTTGGTGATTCACCCCAAAAACCCTAACGTTCCAACCTCACATGCCAATGTGCGCTTGTTTGTGGCAGAAAAAGAAGGTCAAGAGCCGATTTGGTGGTTTGGTGGTGGTTTTGACTTAACCCCCTTTTACCCAAATGATGAAGATGTACTGTCTTGGCATCAAACTGCACATGACCTGTGTGCTCCGTTTGGTGAGCATGTTTATGCCGAACATAAACAGTGGTGCGATGATTATTTCTATTTAAAGCACCGCGATGAACAACGTGGTGTAGGTGGCTTATTCTTTGATGATTTAAATGCATGGGACTTTGAAACCTGCTTTAACTACATGCAAGCCGTTGGTAATGGCTACTTAGAAGCCATTTTGCCGATCTTTAAGCGCAACCAAGATAAGCCGTATACTGAAGCACAGCGTGCATTCCAACTGTACCGCCGTGGTCGTTATGTCGAATATAATTTGGTCTATGACCGTGGCACTTTGTTTGGTTTGCAAACGGGCGGACGGATCGAATCGATCTTGGTGAGTCTGCCGCCATTGACCGGTTGGTCGTATCGTCCTGAATGGGCAGAAGGCTCTGCCGAGCGCCGTTTGACTGACTATTATTTAAAACCCCATGATTGGTTAAATGAGCTTACAAAATAACTCGAAACTTTAGTGCATAGTCGAGCGCTTTTTACAGACGTCCTGTACAAAAAGCGCTAAGCTAGCTCTCCTTCTCCTGATGAGCACTGCCCAATATGTTGGCCTCTTTTTCTCTACATCGCCGTGTCTGGCTGAGTGGCTTATTTTTGGTGCTGCTGCTGTCTGTAAGCACCACTTGGGCCTCTGAAAACACCCTGAGTGATGGCATTTCTATGGGCGTGACTGCATTAATGCTGATGTCCTTAGGTTTGCTGCTCATTCTATGGCTCTTTGACGCGGTGCATGACATTTGTAACCCTTAAGGCTTTTACCGTATAGTTGCAGCAATTTTGTGCACACGGAATTGCAATCTATGAGCAAACAATTCGCGGTTATTGGCAACCCAATCGAACAATCACGTTCTCCTGAACTGCACCATGCTTTTGCAGAAAAAATGGGGATCGAACTCAGCTATCAAAAACGTTTAGCCCCTATGGATGGCTTTATTGAGAGTATGCAACAGTTCTTTGCACAAGGTGGCGTGGGCATGAATGTCACAGTACCGTTTAAAGAACAAGCTTTTGCAGCCTGTGCCGTGTTAACTGAACGTGCCCGTATTGCCAAAGCGGTGAATACGCTTTGGATGCAAGATGGCGTATTACATGGGGATAATACCGACGGGCAAGGTTTGGTGGCAGCCATTCAAGCCCTTGACTGGTCATTGCAAAATAGTCGTGTTTTGATCTTAGGTGCAGGTGGCGCCACGCGTGGTGTGATTTATCCTTTGGTACATGCAGGTGTAAAACAGATCGTGGTGGCGAATCGTACCCGCGTACGTGCAGAACAATTGGTCACGGACCTTGCAGATGCCGTACCACGTGCTGAATTGTCTGCACTGGGTTTAGATCAATTACAGGGTGAATTTGATGTTGTGATTAATGCCACTTCAGCAAGTTTAAGCGGTGAGGCTTTAATTTTGCCTGAAACTTTACAGTTTAAACATGCCTATGAAATGGCCTATGGCAAAGCATCAAGCTTCCTTGATCAAGCCCATGCTCGTGCTGTGCCGAGCAGCGATGGTTTTGGTATGCTCGTTGGTCAAGCCATTGAATCTTTCCGCATTTGGCATGGCGTGCAACCAAACTTAAAAGATTTCCTATCGGTTTAACACCTGTATTTAGAGCCTGCTTGCAGGCTCTTCAATTTAAGAAACTATATTGATCTTTTTGACCAAAAAACACCTCTGCCGATATTATTGAATACACATATTTTCACAATATTTTATCCCTTTTTTTTCTTTTTAATTTTAATATTTTAAATATTCCTACCCTGAGAAAAAAACCTCTTTTTTAACGTTTAAATATCAAAATAAAAACCGTTCAATTCGCTTTTTTGACATTTCTTCGCACCATCATGATCAATGTAATTTGGGTGGAAGCAATGAATAATGAAGTGAGATGCACGCTCCGCTACAACAATTTTTATAATTAGGATGACCACAATGCCCACATATAAAGCCCCTTTGCGCGATATCCGCTTTTTAATGAATGAAGTGTTTGACTATCCTGCACATTATAAAAAACTCAGTGCCGGTCAAAATGCCGACCCTGAAACTGTAGACATGATTTTAGAAGGTGCTGCCGAGTTCTGTGAACAGGTATTATCTCCGCTGTACCAAAGTGGTGATGCTGAAGGCTGCCACTTCCATGAAGGTGAAGTGACCACCCCAAAAGGCTTTAAAGAAGCCTACAGCCAATTGGTGCAAGGTGGCTGGCAAGGTCTCTCTTTCCCAGAGCAATATGGGGGGCAAAATTTACCGCAATCGCTGAATTTAATTAAATCGGAAATGATGGGCACCGCCAATTGGTCGTTTCAAATGTATCCGGGTTTAAGTATTGGTTGTATGAACACCATTATGGAATATGGTGATGAACAGCAAAAAGCCACCTACATGCCCAAGTTAGTGACGGGTGAGTGGTCGGGTACCATGTGTTTAACCGAACCGCAATGTGGTACCGATTTAGGCCAAGTTAAAACCAAAGCTGACCCCCAACCCGATGGGACTTATGCCATTTCAGGCACCAAGATTTTTATTTCTGCAGGTGAGCATGATCTTGCAGAAAACATTATTCATATTGTGTTGGCACGTCTTCCGGACGCTCCGCCGGGAACCAAAGGGATTTCGCTCTTTATTGTGCCCAAATTTATTGCCGCAGCGGATGGTGCACTAGGCGCACGTAATTCAGTGCACTGTGGCTCCATTGAACACAAAATGGGGATTCGTGCCTCAGCCACCGCTGTGTTGAATTTCGATCAGGCAACCGGCTATTTAATTGGTGAACCCAATAAAGGCCTACAAGCCATGTTTACCTTTATGAACACCGCACGCATTGGTACCGCCATTCAAGGCATTGCCCATGCTGAGCTGTCGTTCCAAGGGGCACTGCCCTATGCCAAAGAGCGGATGTCGATGCGGGCCTTATCAGGTAAAAAAGCGCCTGATCAAGTCGCTGATCCTATTATTCATCATGCGGATGTCCGTCGTATGCTGCTCACCCAAAAAGCCGTGGCAGAAGGTGGCCGCGCCATGATTTATTATGCCGCTCAAATCTCAGATAAAATGCAAGATGCCCATGCCCGTGGTGATCAAGCCGCATTTGATGCACTTGAAGATCAACTCGGTTTTTATACCCCTATCTTAAAAGGCTTTTTAACTGAAATGGGCTTAGAAGCCGCCAATCATGGCATGCAAGTTTATGGTGGCCATGGCTATATTCAAGAATGGGGGATGGAACAAATCGCGCGTGATGCACGTATTTCCACCTTATATGAAGGGACAACTGGTGTTCAAGCCATTGATCTTATTGGCCGTAAAGTAATTTTAGGCTCACGTGGCAAAGTGATTCGTGACTATACTTCTGAGATTTTAAAATTCTGTAGTAATCATGCGCGCAATAAATATATGCGCCGCTTTGCTTGGGACTTAACCAAACTCTGTGCACAATGGAATACCTTAACTTTGCGTATTACCCTCGCTGCACGTAAAGACCGTGATATTGTGTCTTCCGCTTCGGTCGATTTTCTGATGTTCTCAGGCTATGTGATGATGGCGTATTTTTGGGCGCAACAAGCCGCGGTGGCCTCTGAACATATTGGCGCGCAATCAGGTGCTGAATCGATTGAGTTTTATAAGGCCAAAATGAAAGTGGCAGACTTCTACTTTGAGCGTTTATTGCCACGTGCACAAGGACATGCTGAAGCCATGGTTAATCCATCAAAGAGTATGACAGGCTTGGCTGTAGAACATTTTAGCTTTGACTACTAACTAAAACTA
>CAVBYE010000105.1:0-8715 GCA_963599285.1 Bacteroidaceae bacterium
ACTTGGAATGGAAGACGACGTGCTAATACACCTGTTTCCGTTAATTTTTTGTCAAGGTCGTTACCTAAACTTGCACCCGTGATTAATGTAATTTTTAGTGGGTTGCTTTTAGCACGTTCGACTAAAGCTAAAGGTACAGCTTTTGCTTCGCCTGCGCGAGTGAAGCCACTCATACCTACAGTCATACCATCTTTGATGAATTCAGCAGCTTGTTCAGCGCTGATGACTTTATTGTGGAGTGAAGCTAAACGAATGCGATCTAAAGACATGGTTTACTCTCGTTAAATTTTAAAGCTGATGCGGATTGTAGCCGATCAGAAAAGCCATTGTGCATAGCTGTTATGCTAAGGTCTAATTTTTTCAAAAAATATGGGTATAAATTAAATTTATACAACATAAGTTATTGATATGTATAAAATTAAACCAAGCGGTTTAGTATTTAAACAAATCTATTTGTTTAAATATTGAACAATAGTTACAGGCGATCATTTAAAGCAAATTTAAGTTTTCGCATGTGCTATGTGTTTCAATTTCCTCAATTTAGGGACTAGTTACAGGCAGAGAAATGATGGCCTCTAAACCACCTTCAGGCCGATTATGAATCAGCAACTCACCTTGATGAATATCAACAATGCGTTTCACAATTGCCAATCCTAAGCCACTGCCTTGTACTGTGCGTGCAGCATTGCCACGAACAAAAGGTTGCATCAAATCTTCAATTTGATCTTCAGGAATCCCTTCGCCGTGATCGGCCACACGCACCAATATTCTGTTGTTGCGCATTTCGGCAGAAATATCGATCGGTTCTGCTCCATAGCGTTTGGCATTGTTAATCAAGTTGCCAATCAGACGCTTTAAAGACAGACTGCGCGCTTCGATGATAGGTAATTCATGGGGGCTAAAACGAATATTTAAAGGCTTAAATTGTACGACCAGCTCTTGGAGTAAGCTGTTGAGGTCGGTGGGCTGAGGTTCTTCATCCGAACCATCACGCATATAAGAGATGAATTGATTCAAAATCGCATCCATATCTTCGACATCGTAAATCAAGCCTTCTTTTAAAAAGTCATCGTCTGGCATCATTTCTGCACTCAGGCGAATGCGAGTCAGTGGTGTGCGTAAATCATGTGAAATGCCGGCCAACATGATCCGTCGATCATGCTCAGTTTGATCCAAACTGTACATCATGCGATTAAAGGCCTGATTGACTTGACGAATTTCCTGTGGGCCATGGTTGGTTTCTAAATACGGTGCCGTGCCAGTACGGGTAAAGCTATTGGCTGCATTTTGCAAACGACGTAAAGGGCGGTTTTGCTGGCGCACTAAGGTTAAGATAATGATGGTGGCAATTAGCGGTGTACCCAATAGCCAACCCCAAAGCAGCTCTAAGCTGTAGTTGGCATAGGTTTTTAAGGGTTCACGTGCCCAATGGCCATTCATTTGTGGCGTTTGAATCCAAATACGAGGACTCGGTTTAAACTGAAAATATACCGTAATATTTTCAATGCCCATTTCTTTGGCTAAGGTTTCTTCAATCCGATTGGTAAAGAACTCAGCAATGACTTTATCACGTACTTTGGGATATTCTTGAGGGTTAGTGATGTACTCCACCCCAACGCGTTCTCTGAGCCAAACTTCAGGGTCAATCGGTTGACCTTCATGATAAATGCGCAAGGCCGGATCATTGAGTACGGCAAGCTCAACCGCTAAATAGCGCGCATGTTGCTGGATTTCAGGTAAATAAAGCGTACGCCAAAAGAACCATAACGACATAAATAAACTAAACAGCATTACCCCAAGCACCAAAATCGTGGTGCGTAGTGCAGCAGAGCGAGGTTTAATTTTGTCTAAAAAACGTTCAGTGGGCGTGCGCTTCTTTTCCGAATACGCCGCATAGTCTTTAAATTCTTGAGGATCTAAGGGGTCGAGTTTCACGCTTGCTCTCGAAGGGAGTGGAACAAAAAAGGGTCTATCTCAAGGGGGAAATAAACCCTCAGTCATGCTTATTCAGCACCATCTGGAACAAAGACGTAACCTACACCCCATACGGTTTGAATGTAACGCGCACGGGCTGGATTTTCCTCAATCAGGCGACGTAAACGTGACACTTGTACGTCAATTGAGCGCTCCATTGCACCCCATTCACGGCCACGGGCCAGGTTCATGAGTTTGTCACGGGTCAGCGGTTCACGAGGATGTTGTACTAAGGCTTTAAGCACCGCAAACTCACCTGTGGTTAAGGTCACCACTTGGCCTTCACGGGTTAAAGTACGGGTAGACAAGTCTAATGACCACGGCCCAAAGCTGACCACTTCCATTTGTTGACTTGGTGCGCCGGGCACTTCACGCACTTGGCGACGTAACACCGCACGAATACGGGCCAATAATTCATTGGGGTTAAACGGCTTTGGCAAGTAATCATCCGCACCCGCTTCAAGCCCTGCAATACGGTCGGAGTCACTGCCACGTGCAGTCAGCATAATAATTGGAGTATCAATACTTGATTGGCGTAAACGACGGCAAATACTTAAACCATCTTCTACCGGTAACATGAAGTCCAATACGATGAGTGAGAACAATTCACGTTGTAATAAGCGGTCCATTTGAGTTGCGTCATGGGCAGTTTTGACTACAAAGCCTTTATCTTCTAAAAAGCGTTGTAGTAAGGTACGTAAACGCACATCGTCATCTACAACGAGAATACGTTCAACGCGATCTGTTTCAGTGTGTACCGCATCGAGATTGTCAGCAGGGACAACTAAACTCATGATGTGCTCCTTATTCTTTATTGTCATCGTAATGGCTTCATTTGAGTATACGATATATAAATTGCATTACTATGTTCTAAAGCAACAAATATTCGAGTTAGAATCAAGACATAGATACTAAATATATACATCTAAACTACCGCTCAAATATAAATAAAATAGTCGTTTATAGATGGTTTCGTTGTTATTTTGAGCATATCTTTTAATCTATACTCAATTGGCAAGAATAACCAAGTGCAAATTTACGAAAACAAATGTGGATTTTATGCACTTGGTCTTTATAATCTTGGCTTTTAGTACTTATCCTTGTGGGATCAACACGATGACTGACTTAGTTCAGCAGTTGGCAAAAGAACTTGCCGTACGTCCAAATCAAGTCGAAGCTGCCATTAAGCTGATTGATGAAGGTGCCAGCGTTCCATTTATCGCGCGTTACCGTAAAGAAGCAACGCAGGGCTTAGACGATACGCAGTTACGCCAACTCGATACGCGTTTATCGTATTTGCGTGATTTATTTGAGCGCCGCGAAAAAGTCATTGAATCGCTGAAAGAACAAAACAAACTGTCAGATGATTTATTGGCGCGTATTAATGGGGTAGACACCAAAAACGCATTAGAAGAAATTTACGCACCGTATCGTCCAAAACGTACCAGTAAATCATTCAAGGCTCGCGAAGCCGGCTTAGGTCCAATCGCTGAACAAATTGCCACCACTGAGATTGAGCCAAGTGCTGCACTTGCAGGCTTTAGTCATGAAGCATATCCAGATTTAGCGAGCCAACTCGATGCCATTCAACATATTTTAATTGATGAGTGGGCACAAAACATTGCGCTGACGGCTGAACTAAAAGCCAGCTTTGCAAAAACGGCACAGCTGAAAAGTCATGTGGCCAGCGAAGAGAAAAAAGAAGTTGGTAAGAAATTCCGTGACTACTTTGAGTTTGCTGAAAACTTAAATAAAGTCCCTTCACATCGTTTATTGGCGATGTTACGTGGTCGTCAAGAAAATGTGCTGGGTTTAAAAGTTGATGGTGAAAACGAGCCTGCATTGGCCCGCATTCAGCGTGAATACCAACTCGACAGCGTACAACCACAAGCGCGCCAAGAATTGCTTCAACAGACCGCACAATTGTTCTGGTCGGCGAAAGTACGTCCTGCCATTGAACATGCGTTATTGACAGAAAAACGTTTGGCAGCAGAAAGCGAAGCCATGAACGTGTTTGCTGAAAACTTACGTCATTTATTGTTATCTGCACCAGCAGGCGCGCGCACCACTTTAGGGGTCGATCCGGGCATCCGTACTGGGGTAAAACTGGCTGTCGTAAATGCATCAGGCGATGTGGTTGCGCATAGCACCGTTTATCCATTTGCACCAAAAGAAGATAAAGCAGGTGCAATTGCAGAATTAGCGCGTTTATGTCGTGAATTTAATGTTGATCTGATTGCGATTGGCAATGGCACAGCAAGCCGTGAAACAGAAAGCGTTGTGGCTGAAATGATGGCAGCCAATACTGACCTGAATTTAACTCGCGTTACAGTCTCTGAAGCAGGCGCATCGGTTTATTCAGCATCTGAGCTTGCCTCAGCTGAATTGCCTGAGCTGGATGTATCGATCCGTGGTGCAGTATCAATTGCCCGTCGTTTACAAGATCCATTGGCTGAATTAGTTAAAATTGATCCAAAAGCGATTGGTGTCGGTCAATATCAACACGATGTGAATCAAACAGGTTTAGCAAAAACCCTAGAAGCTGTGGTTGAAGATTGTGTGAACTTGGTGGGTGTGGATGTCAATACAGCATCTTCTGCGATCTTGGGCTACATTGCTGGTTTAAATAAAGCGATTGCACAGCAAATTGTGGACTACCGTAAAGAACATGGCCGTTTTGACAATCGTAGCGCGTTAAAAAATGTGCCACGTTTAGGCGAGCGCACATTCGAACAAGCGGCAGGCTTCTTGCGTATTCAAGCGGGCAGCGAGCCACTTGATGCTTCTGCGGTACACCCTGAAAGCTATGCATTGGTTGCGAAAATTGTTGCAGCCAAAGGCACAACAGTACAAGACCTGATTGGTAACTCAGAGATCATCCGCCAAGTGAATGCGGAAGATTTTGTTGACGAAAAAGTAGGTCTACCGACGATTCAAGACGTATTAAGCGAACTTGAAAAACCAGGTCGTGATCCTCGTCCAGAATTCCGTACAGTTAAATTCCGTGACGATATTCAAGATGTAGCCCAGCTGACTGAAGGTTTAACTTTAGAAGGCGTGGTGACCAACGTAACTAACTTTGGTGCCTTTGTAGACATTGGTGTACATCAAGATGGTTTAGTACATATTTCTGAACTTGCCAATGAGTTTGTTGCAGATCCGCACAAAGTGGTGAAGCCGGGTCAAATTGTACAAGTACGCGTATTAAATGTAGATGCTGAACGTAATCGTGTGAATTTATCGATGCGTCCTGAAGGTGCTCAAGCGCCAGCAAAAGCACCACGTCCGCCGCGCCGTGACAACACTGAACAACGTGCTGAACGTAAGCCACAAGCAAAACGTCCACAGCAAGCGCGTGGTGAACGTCCTCAAGGCGAACGTCCACAAGCTAAAAAACCACAAAGCCAAAAACCACAAGAGCAAAAAATTGGTGGTTTAGGTGCACTACTGTTACAAGCAGGGATTAAAGGTTCGAAGTAAGCTTTAAGTTCTTAATAAAAACCTCCCATTTGGGAGGTTTTTTTATGGGTTTAGTTCATCATGGGAACAATCCAACCACATAAAATCAGCATAATACCCAAATGCCCAATTTTACGTGTCACACGCACCACACCTTGGAAGCGGCTGAATTTTTCAGGGGCTTGAGTCTCTAAATTTTTGCTCATGTTGAGCAAGTAGCTCGATGCGGCTAAATCTAAACAGATTAAAATGGCGCCAACATCGGCCACAATATCCATCAGTTGATAGTCTTGTACATACAGACTTTGACCAATGCCGTACGCTAAAAATAACGCAAAGGCTAAAAAAGCATAAACTAAAATCAGGTGCCACTTCATAAGTATTTAAGCATTCAAAGGTGGAGGGAAGTCAATCAGGTTTGCAAGAAAGGAACGATCCAACTGCACAGCAACAGGATTAAACCAAGATGTCCAAATTTATTGGCCACCGTCACAATACGTGGAACATCGATCGCTTGTCTAGAAAAATAATCTCTAAATGAATAATTGGCCAACGCTTTGGTTTGGGTCAAAAAAATACCCAAGTCTAAACCAATCAGCGCAAGGGCAGATTGGCGCAGTAGACTCGCTAAGGTAAAGTCATAGTGCACGAGGTCTTGACTCAGTTGGCCAAGCATAGAAATGGTGGTGACAAAGCATAAATAACCAAACACCAGATTAAACTTGATCATACGTTTAAACCTTTATGATATGTATTGGTTATAAAAAGATTTTTCACCTCATTCAAGTTGATTTTCTATGCAAAATGTAGGCCACGTGCAGCGATTTTGCTTCAATGTGTAATAGCGCTGCCCGTTATGCAACGGGCAGGGCGAAATACCTTACCAATGTTCACCTGGGAATAAGCGCGCATAGGCCTTTTGTACCCAATTTAACTTTTGGTTAGAACCGACTGAAGCACTTGAGCTTGGGAATAAGTTATAACCAATCGACATGAGCTTATTATTAATGTCAGGGGCAACCGAATAGGTGATTGAAGCTAAACGACCTAAACCTGTGGCAATTTTTTTCGGGCGTTTTACAATGGCATAACTAACAAGATCGGCGGCTTGCTCAGGGGATAAGGTCGGCACATATTTATAAATTTTGGTGGGTGCAATCATCGGTGTGCGTACCAGCGGCATATACACTGAGGTAATCGCAATTTTATGTGAATGCACTTCTGCAGAGAGGCAACGGCTAAAGGCATCTAATGCAGCTTTAGATGCGACATAGGCAGAGAAGCGAGTCGCATTGGCAAGTACCCCAATCGAGCTGATATTAATAATATGGCCTTGACGACGCAGCATCATCTTGGGCAATAAATTCATAATCAAACGTACTGAACCAAAGTAGTTGAGCTGCATTGTACGTTCGAAGTCATGAAAACGATCTAAGGATTCATGTACAGCACGACGAATCGAGCGACCAGCGTTATTAATTAAAATATCAATATGTTCAACTTCAGCTAAGATTTGCGCTGAAATCGCATCAATGTCATCGAGGTTGTTTAAATCACAAGGATAGACAGAGGCTTTGCCACCACGTGCTTCAATGTCAAGTTTGACCTGTAGCAGGGTCTCTTCTGTGCGCGCCATTAAGAGAACGTGCGCCCCTGAATCTGCTAATTTATTGGCAACGGTTAAACCGATTCCGCTGGATGCACCCGTAACTAAAATGACTTTTCCATCAACACGTTGATGTAATAATTTATCTAGTTTTGCCATTGCGTTATTTTTCCTGAACTCTTTTTTAAAATGAATCTGTTATTGTTTTATTACGACATTATTTTCAATATAAGTCATTGACTTATATTACATGATTTTAAATAAATTAGGTCTATTGTGTGAAAAAGCCACCGCATTTTTGCCCTTTAAGCCCAAGATAATGCCATCACAAACCCTGTCATGGTTTGAGCTGAATGCTGGCTTTAGCTGGCATAATGCTGCCACTTACGAACCCGTTGTGCCGTACAAGACCAAGCAGATCAGCATCTGATAAGCAAAGTTTTTGTGCCGCTTTGCCAAGGGCGGAACTGTCAATTTAATGTCATAATGTTGAATAAATATTAAATAAATTCAAAATTTTATAATTTTTATTTTCGTTTTGAGTGCACTAAGATATCGCTGAGTGAGCGTTAATGCCACTAATTTTTACAGGCGATCTAGACCGTGATCACACTTTCTTCTTCTCCATGATTGTCGTGAAAAGCTCTGTTTAAAAAAGAAACAATTTAAACTGTGCATAGGGTGTCGAAGTGCACATCTATGCCTTATGTTTTGTTGGCATTATGCGTATAATAGCCGATTATTTTTTCGCTCTTTTGAGCTCGGGGTGCAACTTGACCCCAACTTTGGTTTTTAATTGAGGAGTCCTACGTGGCCCAATATATTTACACGATGAACCGTGTGTCGAAAATGGTTCCGCCAAAGCGCGAAATCTTAAAAGACATCTCTTTATCATTCTTCCCAGGTGCAAAAATTGGTGTGCTTGGTTTAAACGGTGCAGGTAAATCGACCTTGCTTCGTATTATGGCGGGCGTAGACAAAGATTTCTCTGGTGAAGCACGTGCACAACCAGGGATCAAAATTGGCTACCTTGAGCAAGAACCACCTTTAGACGAATCAAAAGACGTTCGTGGTAACGTTGAAGATGGTTTACGTGAACCGCTTGATGCTTTAGCGCGTCTTGACGAAGTATTCGCAGAATATGCAGCAGAAGACGCTGACTTCGATGCACTTGCAAAAGAGCAAGAGAAGTTAGAAGCCATTATCCATGCGTGGGATGCACATAACCTTGCAAACCAAATGGACCAAGCTGCAGCTGCACTGAACCTTCCAGCTTGGGATGCAGATGTATCGAAGTTGTCTGGTGGTGAGCGCCGTCGTGTTGCACTTTGCCGTCTACTTCTTTCTAAGCCGGACATGTTACTTCTTGACGAACCGACGAACCATTTAGATGCTTCATCTGTATCTTGGTTAGAACGTTTCTTGAAAGACTTCCCAGGTACCATCGTTGCGATTACGCACGACCGTTACTTCTTGGATAACGTGGCTGAGTGGATTCTTGAGCTTGACCGTGGCATGGGTATTCCATACCAAGGTAACTACTCTTCTTGGTTAGAGCAAAAGAACGCGCGTCTAGAGCAAGAACAGAAGCAAGAAGAATCTTTTGCTAAAGCATTGAAAAAAGAACTTGAATGGGTTCGTTCAAATGCTAAAGGTCAGCAAAAGAAAAACAAAGC
>CAVBYE010000106.1:0-8685 GCA_963599285.1 Bacteroidaceae bacterium
TCCAACTCCAACGCCAACGCCAAGTGTTGCCATATCTCCACACTATGCGCCACCCCTACTTGATCATGAAGTCAAAAAAGAAGGGGTTCCGCTTGCCGAAATTGCACCACCTCCGCTACCTGCTGAGTCAAGTTTACAGTCAGCGCCTGATGCTACAACTCAAACAATGGATTCAACTGCTCTACAAAATAAACCGAGCACTGCAGCGCCAACAGATGCCCCTGTGATTACACCTTTATTCCCTGAAATACCTATTCCTGTGTTGAAAGCATCAACAGCTGCCATTGTGCCTAAGCCTGAGATTCTCACCCCAACCACACAAGCAACGCGATTGCAGTTAGATGAAGCGCTGTGTCAAATAATCAGCTTGCCCAACGCGATTGCTCAGGTCAAAGAGCTGTGCCGTTTAGTTCCTGAAGAGATTGATCTACAGCACATCGAAATTTTGGCGCATCAATATCAGGCCGAACAGTTGTTATTACAGCCAGTGTATATCGCTGAACAAGTGGATACGGTAGGACGTTTTCTACGTTACGTGGTGCTACTTGGGGCACAGAGTGAATTGCAAGCCATCAGACTCTGCCATCTGTATAGTCAAAGTCAGCAGGCTAAAATTGTGGCAGTGTCGACAGTAGTATGGCAGCAGCTGAGTCAACAATTGTTTGACTTAGACGCGTTATTTAATTGTTATTATAGCCATGGCCATTTGGTGTGGAGTGCACCCAAATATGCGCCCTTTATTCCAAAGCAGCTCTTACATACCCAAAAATTTCTTCAATTTGAAGAAACAGCTGCAGATCTCAACACGCCTTTGGTATTGCTTAAGGAACGACAAAAAATTCGCATCATTCACGGCGCTCAACGTTTAAAGCTCGATCACAGCGAAATTGCTTATCCTTATTTATTATTAGATCGCCAACAAGGCATCAGTTGGCAGCTGATTCAAGACATTATTCAAAGCATGCCTCAGCCGATGAGTGCGCGCAGTCTTTATCATGCGCTGTGCCATCAAATCAGCTAAATTGCTATATTTTTGTTGTAGGTGCTTGCTTTTTAAGTCCTGAATTCCACACACTTTATGCAATGACCAATAACAATAACTCAAGCATGACTATTCAAACGAGACAAAAAATAAGTGCTGTTCTGTTGTTAAACTTGTGCAGCAGCCTGAGTTGGGGCAATACGCCAACCGACACCGGCGTGCTGTATCGTATTCCGCTTTGGATTGAAGCCAGCCCAACGCTATTTCCGGAGCAGTCGAATCATCCTGTGGTACCACGTATTGAAGACACCGCAGAACGCTCTTGGGTCGATCAAAAACATTGGAGCATGCGCGATTGGGTCGATCAAAAAGCCCATCAAATTGATGATTGGTTTGGCGACACTAATCCTGAAGATCCAGCCTCAGCCACCTTACGAATTTTGATCGATCAACGTTGGGACAAACATTATGGTTATGAAGTGCGACCCCGTCTGCGCGGTAAAATTGAATTACCGACTCTCGAAAAGCGTTGGAGTATTGTCTTTGGAGACGACAGTTTAGATAACCAACTGTCTAATCAGGTCAATATTAGCAATGAGCATGGCCTATTAGACGACAAAAGCTTTGACAGTAGTCAAACCCGTGACGAAAACAGCTCTTTGGCGCTGCGCTTTAGCGATTGGGGTAAACAAGTGCCCTTTGACACTGACATTGATGTGGGGATTCGTTCAGGCGACGATCTCTATGTCCGCCTAAAAGCAGAAAAAGATTGGCAACTTGCGCATGACTTCGAATTGCACTTAGAACAGATTTATCGTTATGGCATCGACAGCGAACATTATCTGCGTACCAATGTTGAATTTTTGCATCAGGCCCCTGACCGCGCGCGCATCTCTAACCAGTTTTCATTGATTCATGCCAATGCCTCTCAGGATGATCTGAATTGGTCTAACCACTTATTTCGCCAACATCATTTTTTCCAAGGCAATCGCTTGAACTACGGTGTTTATAGTGGTGGCTTCTACGCCCAAGATAAGCTTCGACTGAATCAGTGGGGGCCATTTGTGTCATGGCGACAACCCCTGCTACGAGAATGGTTTTATGTACAAGCCGATCTCAATTATTACAATCGCCATCGTGATGGCTACAGTCACTATTTACATGGCCTATTACGGCTTGAGGTCTTGTTTTAGGGCATAAAAAAAGCCCAATCATGCGGGCTTTTGGCGAATTAAATCGCAACGTCACGCTGGTTGCGTTGTTCTTGTTTACGCAATTTTTGGTCTGAGAATTTATTTACTTCTGTGGTCACCATGTGCTTAAAGCCTTTGCTTTGCACACCATTCACATCTTGTAATGGCGCAGCCACAGCATGGGCGTTCACCGACATCACCACTACACTTAACACAGCACCAAGTAAAAATTTCATTGCAATCACCTCAACGTTTATGATCGCTATTATAGATTATTTTTTAAATATTAATTCAATTATAAGATTAAAAGCTGACGGTATTTTTAAATCATCTGCATCGATTTTTTTTATTAACAAAAAGCCTCCCGAAGGAGGCTCTTTTATGCATGCATGTCTTAAGCAAGCAATAAGCTGTTAATACGTTTTACATACTCAGCCGGATCTTCAGGTAAACCGCCTTCTGCAATCACGGCTTGGTCAAAGATTACGTTGGCAAGATCATCAAATTGAGTCGAGCCTTGTAATTTTTGTACCAATGGATGGCTTGGGTTAATTTCTAGAATTGGTTTGCTGTCCGGTACCGGCTGACCTGCATCTTTCAGCATACGCAATAACTGCGGTGATAACTGACCTTCAGGTGTTACCAAGCATGCAGGTGAATCTACTAAACGTGTGGTCACACGCACTTCTTGTGTTTTTTGCTTTAAGGTATCGCTTAGTTGCTCAACCACTGGCTTAAACTGTTCAGCCGCTTCCTCTAACGCCTTTTTCTCTTCTGCATCTTGCAAGTCGCCCAAGTCAACTGCACCTTTGGCCACGTTTTGCAGCGCCACACCATCAAACTCGTTAACAAACTCCATTGCCCATTCGTCTACGCGTTCGGTCATCAGTAAAACTTCAATGCCTTTTTTCTTGAACAACTCAAGCTGTGGTGAATTTTTCGCAGCATTGAGGCTGTCTGCTGTCACATAGTAAATGGCTTTTTGACCTGCTTGCATACGTGCTTTGTAGTCAACGAGTGAAGTAGTGACCTCATCATTGTTTGAAGTTGCAAAGCGTAACAGCTTTAAGATGCGCTCACGGTTGCCAAGATCTTCGCCTAAACCTTCTTTTAACACAGAACCAAATTCAGTATAGAAGGTTTTAAATTTCTCTTGATCCGCAGCATCTTCAGACTTGGCTAAATTGTCTAATACGGTTAACACACGACGTGCGTTACCTTCACGAATGGTCTTCACATCGCGGCTTTCTTGTAACAATTCACGGCTCACGTTGAGTGGTAAATCTGCACTGTCGACCACGCCTTGTACGAAGCGTAAATAGTTTGGAATTAAGTTATCCGCATCATCCATAATGAAGACACGTTTTACATACAGCTTAATGCCCGCTTTGGCTTCACGGGTAAAGATATTGCTTGGTGCCTTGCTTGGAATGTAAAGCAGTTGGGTATATTCCGTGCTTCCTTCCACGCGGTTATGTGCCCAAGCCAAAGGATTAGCAAAGTCATGGCTTAAGTTCTTGTAGAACTCTTGATACTGTTCTTCAGTCACTTCCGACTTATTACGCGTCCATAACGCGCTTGCTGAGTTAATCGCTTCCCATTCATCAGTTTTAACATATTGACCTGCTTTGGGTTCTTCACCTTCTACAGCTTCTTCTTGTTGCCATACTTCTTTTTGCATTTCGATAGGCAAGCTAATGTGGTCAGAATATTTATTAATAATCTGCTTCACTTTATAGCTGTTTAAGTAGTCATGCGCATCTTCACGTAAATGTAAGATGATGTCCGTACCACGGCCTGCTTTTTCGATGGTTTCAACTTCGAATTCACCCGTACCATTACTGATCCAACGCACAGCTTCGGTAGCAGCAACACCGGCACGGCGCGATTCCACGGTAATTTTTTCTGCCACAATAAAGCCAGAGTAGAAGCCTACACCAAACTGACCAATCAGCTGTGCATCTGACTTTTGATCACCGCTCAGCTTAGACATAAAGTCTTTGGTACCTGACTTGGCAATTGTGCCCAAATGCTCAATCGCTTCTTGTGCAGTCAAGCCAATACCATTGTCTGAAATCACAATTTGCTTATTTTCAGCATCCAAAGTGACACGCACATGCAGCTCTGCATCATCTTCGTAGTATTCAGGATGATTGATGCCTTCAAAGCGTAATTTGTCGCAGGCATCAGACGCATTCGAAATCAACTCACGTAAGAAGATTTCAGGATTTGAATATAATGAATGGGTTACTAAATGCAATAACTGCGCAACTTCTGCTTGGAAACTATGCTTTTGTGTATTTTGTTCGCTCATGCGTCACTCCAAAGAACAGTAACAATGTAATTTATGTTCTATGAATGGGAGTGTCAGGGATCTTTTTCAATAGCCAAGCCAATTTTTTTTATTGTGGGCCACGTTGGTAGAGTCGCTGCACATGCAAATCCAATTTTTGCTGGCGCATGTTATACACTTCAGTCAGACATTGCAGATTATCTTGGCATTGATCACGCAGTTGTAACCATTTGACTTGTTCTTCTTGTAATAAGGAACGACTGCCCATCGGCATTAACTTACGTAAAATGCTGTAGGTGGTGGCCATTTTCACATCGGCATCATTTAAACTGGGCTGCTGGCAAATGGCATATTCGGTCATAGTGGCTGCACGTTCACAAGGGAAACTGGCTGCATAACTTGGCTGCAACACAGCCCCTAGCACCAACAGCACAGCGACATGGAAAAGTGGTGTGATCATGTGCGTCAGGATTGAATGAAAGATACTTTTACGTTAAGCCAAGCCTGTTCAGCACGCTAGCCATTTTTTGTTATGTATTTATTTTTATTGTAACTTTTAAAAAAATTAAAGCATCAATTTTAAAAAAGCCCGATGCATTGATCGGGCTTTTAGCAATGTATTTTAATTAAAATTTATAGCTATAGCCCAAGGTGTACACCATTGGGTCAATGTCTAAATCAAACTTTGCCGCTTGCGTGCCACCTGATTTGGCAGTCACTTCAGGGCTCAGCTGTGCATAACGTGCATCGACGAATACACCCCAGTTTTTGCTGGTGTCTGGTTGATAGTTAAAGCCCAACTGACCTGCAAAGCCAAAGGCTTCTTTCACAGAAACATCTAGACCATTGAGTGCGCCTTTGGTGTCTTCATCCCATGCAATAAAGGCAGTACCGCCTACCCCAATATACGGTGTGAAACCCGTTGAATTTTTAAAGTGATATTTGGCTGTAATTGTGGGTGGCAAATGCTTAATCTTCACCACGTTACTGCCATTCAATGCAACATCATGTGCAATAGGTGTTGCCAACAACACTTCAGCAGAGAAATTGTCATTAAAGAAATATTCAACGGATGGTGTAAATGCCAGTTCATCATCTGCTTCGAAGGTGCCTAGACCCGCAACTTGCGTATCCGAAGTAGGTGAAACCACAGAACCACCCACTTTCACTTGCCACTGACCTGCCATTGCAGCCGTTGACAACCCCATCCCCATTAATGCAATAAGTGCTACTTTTTTTAACATGAGCAATCACTCTTAAAATAATAAGTTACATATTAAGCATGAGTGGATTTTAGATGCAATATGCGCTGCAAGCCTAATTTTTAAGTTTATGTTTTTTATTGTTTTTTATTTAAAATCCACCAATTTACTCGGCTTTTCAAACTGTGACCAATTTGGAGTTTTGTGCATAAAAAAACCAAGCATTTCGCTTGGTTTTTAAACAACTTAGACTTAGAGCACCATTGCGGCAATCCAGCCAAAAATCATCAGTGGAATATTAAAATGAATAAAGGTTGGAATCACACTGTCCTTCATATGGTCATGTTGACCGTCCATATTTAAGCCTGATGTTGGCCCTAAAGTGGAGTCTGAGGCAGGTGAACCGGCATCGCCTAATGCGGCTGCGGTACCAATAATGGCAATGGTTGCGGCAGGGCTAAAGCCAAACTGCAAGCATAAAGGCACATAAATAATGGCTAAAATTGGCACTGTGGAGAACGATGAACCAATCCCTAAGGTAATTAATAAGCCAATGAGCAACATCCAGAACGCTGCCAATGCTTGGCTATCACCAATCCATTGTACCGATGCTTCAACCAATGCTGGCACTTGATTGGTCGCTTCAATTACCGCAGCAAAACCTTGTGCTGCAATCATAATAAAGCCGACCAATGCCATCATACGCATACCGGTAATAATCACATCGTCCGCTTCTTTCCACTTAAAGATGCCTGCGCAACTTAAGATCGCAACACCGACTAAACCGGCCAAAATCATCGAATCTGAATACAGTTGTACCGCAAGAGTCGCCAAAATTGCAAAGCCTGCCATCCACAAGGTAAATTTGGCAATCTTGGGTGCACCTTGTTCTGCTTGTGCTGCATTCATTTCTGAAGAAATACTGCTCGCTGCTTCCACATGCAGATCTTGATACTGACGTGGCTTACGGTAACTAAAGAATACCGCAATCAGTAAGCCCACTAACATGCCCAATACCGGAATTGCCATTGCAGATGGAATTTGCTCGTAGCTAATTTCAAAGCCGTAGTCTTTACCGTACAGGTTAATGTTTTGACCCAAAATGTCATTTAAGAAGATGGCACCAAACCCTACAGGCAGCAACATATAGGTTGCAACCAAACCGAAGGTCAGTAAACACGCCACCAAACGACGGTCAAGATTTAAGTGGTTAAACACGCTGAGTAAAGGTGGAATCAGCACCGGAATAAAGGCAATATGCACCGGAATCACGTTTTGTGAAAACACCGCAGCAAGGGCAACCGTAAAGTAAAGTAGATACTTAACTTTGGTTTGTGCTTTGGCATTGCCTTGACCTTTCAATGACTTAATCATTTTATAGGCCAAAAGATCCGGTAAACCCGAACGTGCTAATGCCAATGCAAACGCACCCAAAATACCGTAGGCCAGCGCAATTTTAGCACCGCCACCTAAACCATCATTAAACGCATCAAGTGTGCCTTGCAGACCTAAACCTGCCAATAAGCCACCCGCCATTGCACCAATGACCAGGGCAAACACCACAGGTACACGTGCCATTGACAGCCCAAACATGACTGTAATTGCAGCAAGAATTGCAAACATAAGAGAAAGAGGGAGTAATTTAAAGCCATATTTTAGCAGAGTTTGCCAAGCAAGTTATGCCATCACCCAAAGGCTTTGGGGTTTAGCGGGCGCTAATTTGTAACAGCGCTGCAAAAGCTTGAAAGCAAAAAAGCACCCCTTTGGGTGCTCTACGCTACTTGAGATTTAGCGGTTTTGTTCAATGGCGGCTCCTGCACCACCTCCAATGGCCCCGCCAATGGCTGCGCCAGTGCTGCCCCCAATCACACTACGACCAATGGCCGAACCCACTGCACCGCCCACACCACTCGCTGCGGCATTTGTGCCAGATGAGCCTTGGGTCGAACTGCCGAGCGCCGCACCTGCACCGCCACCCAATGCAGCACCTGTTCCACCGCCCACATTACTGCCAAGCCCACCGCCCACAGCACCGCCTAAGGCTGCTGCACCAATATTTTGCTGACTTTCCGACATCGTGCCACAGCCGATAAATGCGGGCACCAACACTGCTGCGAAGAGCATATTACGCGCTGTTTTCATTTATTGTGCCTTCCCTTCAACACATCCACATGTCTGTTATCTTGCGCCCAAGTTGGGGCAATAACTGTTGAATTGAGCAAGTGTTGAAGTGTTTTTTGTAAGTGCTGTAGCCATAAAAAAAGCCCGCAATCGGGCTTTTTTCTATACTCAGAGATTACTTTTTCTCAGGTTCCGTCACCACAATTACATCACGTGTGGTCACGCCATTTTCGGTCATCACCGCACGTGTTGCAGATACATCGGCTTGTGGGTCTTTGAGTTGACCAAGTTGTAAGGTGCGATGGACTGGCTCAGCCACACCTTTTTTAAATTCCACCCCTGCGGCATCAATCGTCCGGGTTTGTGCCACCACTTCACCGCCTTCTTTCAGCCGAGAGCTGACTTCAATTTTGGAGGTCGGCACAATCACCCCACCCTTTTGTAGAATTGGGGTCGCGAGGCTACGCTCCGAAAATTCAGATTGATTGTCGGTGAGGTCAATATCACGTGCGACAATGTCTTTGCCCTTGTTGGTCACTTCGAACACAGTGGCTTGAACCTGACGTTGTGGTGCTTGTCCCGGTAGGGTACGAATAATTTCCGTTTTTACCACCGGTACAATGGCTTTTTCTTGCACCACAATTTTGTTGGGCATGGGTTTTACCTCAGCCGCAAAGCTTGCACAGGCAGTGGTGGTTAAAATCAGGGCAACGAGGGTTTGGGTTAATTTCATAGTTCATCCTTTTGATCGGGTGGTTTGTTCTCATTGGCTGTTGTTTTAGGTTTGGCACTGTTTTTAATATAGGCAGTTTTAGAGGAGCTGCAAGTTTTTTTACCTGAAGGCTATAAAAAAGCCACCTAAAGGTGGCTTGAAGATTTATTGGAATGGGTTTT
>CAVBYE010000107.1:0-8678 GCA_963599285.1 Bacteroidaceae bacterium
GTAGAAGCCATTCTTGGTGGTAAAATTGTGGCAGGTGATGTGGTATTAATCCGCTACGAAGGCCCACAAGGTGGTCCGGGTATGCAAGAAATGTTGTACCCAACCAGTTACTTAAAATCGAAAGGTTTAGGTAAAGATTGTGCACTAGTAACCGATGGTCGTTTCTCAGGTGGTTCATCAGGTCTTTCAATTGGTCACGTGTCTCCAGAAGCAGCTGAAGGCGGTGCAATTGCTTTGGTTGAAGATGGCGACCGTATCGAAATTGATATTCCAAACCGTATCATTAACTTAGCTGTTGCTGACGATGTATTGGCGGCGCGCCGTGAAGTACAAGAAGCCAAAGGTTGGAAGCCTGCAAAAGAGCGTCCACGTAAAGTGTCTAAAGCCCTCAGAGCGTATGCGAAGCACGCAACCAGTGCGGCAAAAGGCGCGGTACGCGAAATCTAAGTGACATTCAGTCATTAAAAACGGCACTTCTTCGGAAGTGCTTTTTTTATGCGAAGAATTTATGTCTTAAGTACAACATGTGCCCTGTGACAACAGTGCTCTTATTCAATCGAGTGGGGTAGCAAGCTGCAGTCTACATTTGGGCTAAACATAGAGATAAATCACTAAATTTGACAGAAAAAACCGACATATATTGAACATTTGGCTGTGAGTTGTTATAAGTTTTTTGCAGTATATTTTTTGAGACGTTGGTCATGTCATTGTTACGCCGTTGGTTGGATCCTCTTCGATCACGTTGGTTTTATCAAAAACCGACGCGTCAGGCGGTATTACCTACTGATCAAGGTCTCACCATTTATCTGCGTTTAGACGATGTCTATAGCTATTTGGCGGCACAACAATTGCCGCAACTCGAAGAGATTTTAACTGATGAGATGAAACCCCTAAAAGTGGTGATCTCGAATCAAGCTGCGCCACCACCATCGCATATGTCGGCACAGCAATGGCAACAGTATTGTTTAAATGATGCCAAAATTTTAGCACGGCAACATCGCTTTAGTTTTCATGACACCCCGCAACACCCTCCTCAAGCTGCCTTACAACAAGCTGAACTGATTTTAAAACATACGCCATTACGTGGACGAGATTTTCTGTATTTGCTGGAAGATGTATTTCATATGCTCTGGCAGCAGCAAGATGGAAAATTACGTACCCTATATGCCTTGGCTAGCCGTCATCAACAGATTCAAAATTTTCCTGAACGTCAGTTTAATCAGACGCCGGTACGTAGCGCTTACTTTGAGTTGGCCGATCGACAGTATCAAGCCGTTGATGATCTCTTACGCTTGGCACGCCGGCTCAAACAACAAAAACTCCTGACCGATAACCCGATTTTTCTGATTAATCATATTGAATGGCGTGAGCATTTAATTAGTGATGCCGAAGAGCTCAATGAGATCCAAGCCCTTGATCCTGAACTAGATTTATATATTGCTTTAGAAGACCCAATTTCGTGGTTATTGTTGGCCTATATTAAAGAAGACTTGGCTGACTATTATAATATCCAACTGAACATTTATCCGCTGAGCTACCAAGGTCGGGATGAATTTGACTGGGGCTTAGCGACGCGTTTATCCAAACGCACGGAAGTTCAGTTCACACCATTTTGCCGTCCAACGGCACCTGCCACACTAGCATTGGCAAAGCTGTTTTACAGTGTTGCGCATGAAGATCAAGTTGATGCGATGTATCGCTTACTGCACGCTGTGTGGACACAAGGTCGTGATCCCAGTTATGGCCCTGACTTTGAAAAACTGAAACAATTGCTTGAGATCACACAGCTCAAGGATGTGGATGTTACACAGCAATTGGCACACAATGACCAACAGTGTGAGTTACAGGTACAACCGAGTCTACCGGTCATGCATTTAAAAGTGGCAGGTCAGAGTTATGTGTTTAACAGCCTGTATCGGGTGTGGATGATTGAAAGTATTTTTAGTAATGTGTTAGAAGAATTATATAAGAGTGAAAATGAAGCCGATAATGAACAAAGAAAAACCTGAAAACCTAGAACAAGCTCGCGCCAGAATTGATGAAATTGACAGCGCTGTGGTGGATTTATTGGCAACACGTCAATTTTATGTCGATCAAGCCTTACGTTTTAAACGCAGTGGTTATGAAATACAGTCCCCTGAGCGTACCGATGCCATTATTGAACGAGTACGTGCAGAAGCTCAGGCCAAAGCGCTTGATCCTGATCTCGTTGAGCGTATTTATCATGAAGTGACCCAGCATATTATTCGCCGTGAACTCAAAGAAATTCGTCCCTAAATAAAAACAGCAGCCTAAAGGCTGCTGCGGGGAGAATTCAATACAGCAGCAGGGGAGATCTGCTGCTCTTTATTATTTTTTATCGCCTAAACTAAAGAACCAATTTAAGAACAATGCTGCTAAGGTTGCTGTTCCAATACCGCCAAGGTTAAAGCTGCCAAACTGCAGTGCAAAATCACCTGTACCTAAAATAATGGTCACAGCCGCAATCATTAAATTTTTGTTTTGAGAGAAGTCGACGCGGTGTTCGATCCAAATTTTCGCGCCTGCAATGGTAATTAAACCAAACACCACAATAGAAGCACCCGTTAAGATCGCGGTTGGAATGGTTTGAATGACCGCACCAAATTTTGGTGATAAACCTAAGAAAATCGCAAATAAACCTGCGATCGCAAATACAATCGTCGAGTAGACGCGAGTAACGGCCATAACACCAATGTTTTCACCATAGGTGGTCATCCCCGGTGCACCCACACTCCCTGAAAGCGACGTGGCTAAACCATCGGCTAAAAATGCTTTACCAATATGTGGATCTAGATTTTCACCGGTCATTGCCGATACTGCTTTAATGTGACCTAAGTTTTCAGCCACTAAAATCAGTGCCACAGGGGCAATAATTAACATGGCATTGGTGCTAAACACAGGTGCATGAAAATCAGGTAAACCCAACCATGCAGCTTGTTGAATAGGTGCAAAGTTAATGGCTGTGCCATACCCCATGATATTGGTAACCACGAAATACACTGCATAAGACAGCAGTAAGCCAACTAACAGTAACAGACGCTGTAACATACCCTTGGTAAAGACCGCAATTGAGCCCATGCACATCACCGTCACCAAGGCCATCCACATATTAAATGGATTGCCGGCCACGGTTTTAACTGTAGCAGGTGCTAAGTGCAAACCAATAATCATCACCACTGAACCGGTCACCACAGGAGGCATCAGTTTCTCAATCCAACGTGTACCTGTGGCCATCACCAATAGACCACAGAGTGCATACAACACACCACAGGCAATAATACCGCCAGCAGCGACACCAATATTGGCATTCATGCCCACACCGGCATAACCTGTTGCTGCAATCACGACACCAATAAAGGCAAAGCTTGAACCCAAATAACTTGGAACTCGACCACCGGTGATCAAAAAGAACAGTAGGGTACAAATCCCTGACATTAAAATGGCAAGATTAGGGTCAAAGCCCATTAAAAAAGGTGCTAAAACCGTTGCACCAAACATCGCAAATGCGTGTTGTACCCCAAGCATCACACTTTGTGATGGGGGAAGAAATTCTGTAGTACCGACTGGACGCGCATCGATCTCGCCCTGATAAGGACGCCATTTGGGAAACCAATTGGTCATAAAATGAGCACTCAATAGATAAATTGGGCATATCATACGCCTGTGAGGGCTTGGTTGATACGGCTGATTTATATTTTAGGTCAATTTAACACGCTGAATTTAGTTATATATTTACCGCTTGGTAAAGTTATCAATTATAAAAGTAATGGCAAATCAGTAGATTAATTTGTAGCGACTGTTATAAAAATAATCATAAGTTTTATTCATTTTGCATATAAAAAAAAGCGCTTACATGTTGCTTTTTTAAGCAATAACAGCACATTCGAAAATGTGCTGTTATATTTAAGTTACGATTCTGGCTAAAAAAATCAACCTGTATTACGTAAACCTGCGGCAATCCCGGCAATACTGACCATTAAAGCATGGTCAATTGGCGTGTGTTCTGCCTGCTGATGGGTCACATAATCGCGACGACGCTTCATTAATTCAGCTTGTAAAAGGTGCAAAGGCAGCAAGTAAGGCTTACGCACTTTCATCGATTGATCGAGTACATCATTGCTGCTGAGTAATTTGGATTCGCCTTTTAAACTTAACAGCGTTTCAACCGCATCGCGTAAGCGCTGACGTAACTCTTCACCCAGTGCTTTAAGGTCAGGGTCTTGAGTTAAATGCGCTTCATAGTACAGCGCAATATTGCCATCGGCTTTAGAAAGCACCATTTCCAACATATCAATCAGGGTTTGGAAGTATGGCCACTCTGCGAGCATCTCATCGAGTAAAGGCTTTTGACCTTGCTGTACCACTTGGTTAATGGCTGCACCGGTACCTAGCCAAGCAGGCAGCATCAAACGAATTTGTGTCCATGCAAACACCCAAGGAATTGCGCGTAGCGATTCAATTCCACCACTGACTTTACGTTTGGCAGGGCGTGAACCTAAAGGCAGCATTTGTAATTCAAGTTCAGGCGTGACAGTACGCAGATATTTCACAAAATGCGGATTTTCCCGGACGGTTTGACGATAGACCTGTACCGATAAATCCGTCATTTGATGCATCAGTTCGCGCCATTCATTTTTAGGTACTGGTGGCGGTAATAACGTTGCTTCAAGTGTAGCTGCGGTATACACCTCAAGGTTTTGCAGCGCAATGCCTTCTAAACCAAATTTAAAGCGAATCATTTCACCTTGTTCAGTGACACGAATCGTGCCTGAGATTGAGCCTGGCGGCTGCGAGAATAATGCTTGCTGTGTTGGTGCACCACCACGACTGATCGAGCCACCACGACCATGGAATAGCGTCAGTTGTACACCATGCTTTTGCGCAACCACCGTTAATTCTTCTTGAGCACGATATTGTGCCCAATTGGCAGACATAAAGCCGGCATCTTTGGCTGAGTCGGAGTAGCCAATCATGACTTCGTGTTTGGCTTGAATATGCTGTTTATACCAATGCATGTTAAACAGCGTGTCCATGGTGCTCGCCGCGCCATCTAAATCTTTTAAAGTTTCAAACAGTGGCACTACACGCAGCGCTTTTTGAATCCCGGCTTCTTTTTGCAGTAATAATACGGCTAACACATCACTTGGATATTCAGCCATTGAAATAATGTACGCACCGAGTGACTCACTCGGTTGCTGCGCGAGCGTGCGCATCGTGGCAAACACTTCTTGTACATCAGGATGTTCAATTAAGCTTTGTTTTGGCTCATTAAGATGTTTAGGTAGCAACGGACGTTTGCTTTGTAACTCTTGTAACAGGAAGTTTTGACGCGCTTGCTCCGTCCAAGTTTCAAAATTGCCTAAACCTAAATATTCGGTAATTGCGGAAATTGCTTGACGATGACGACCTGATTCTTGGCGAATATCCAGTTTTAACAGCTCAATACCAAAGCAGTTAACTCGATGAATAAAGTCAAGCAATTGGCCATTGGCAATTTCTGGCAAGTTACATGCAATTAAAGAACGATGGCACAACAATAAAGGTTCAAGTAGCTGCGATTTGCTCTGTAAAACACGAGGTTCATCCACAACATCAGCGCCTTGTAACTTTTGTGCAAGCCAATTGCGAGTGGCTTTTAAGCGATCACGGGCGTCGCGCAAGGCTTCACGATAAGGTTCTGGATGCGCATGTCCAAGCGCTTGCACCAATTCTTGACTACATTGTTGTAAAGACAATTCCCAGCGTAGCGCTTCAATATCACGTAAATATAAATCAGCCGCTTTCCAACGCGACAGCCATAACACTTCTTGGGTAATTTTATGCGTGACATTCGGATTACCGTCTCGGTCACCCCCCATCCAAGAGGCAAAGCGTACTGGTGCGACATCTAAGGGCAAGCTTTTTTCACAGTGCTGCTCAACCATATGATTGAGTTCACGTACAAATTTGGGTACGGCATTCCAGAGGGTTTGTTCGATTGTGGTGAATCCCCATTTGGCTTCATCAACAGGCGTTGGGCGATGTTGACGAATTTCATCGGTCTGCCATGCCGAACAAATAAATTGTTTGAGTTCAGTGAGCACCGTTTCACGTTCACGTGGGGTGAGTTTTTGCTGATCAAATTTGGTCAGGCAGTCATTAATCCCATCATATTTTTGAATGAGCGTACGACGACTCACTTCGGTTGGATGTGCTGTGAGTACCAATTCAATTTTAAGTTCGCAAACTTGTTGGAACAGGGTTTCACTAGAAATGTGTTGATCTTTGAATTTTTGGAATAAATGATCGAGAGGATTCGGGGATGGCGCGTGCTCATCAAATTCACTTTGGCGACGACTGCGTACCACATGATATTGTTCTGCAATATTGGCAAAGTTTAAGAAATGTGTGAAGGCACGGGTTAAAGGTAAAATTTCATGATCTTCTAAGCTCGAAAGGAGTTGCTCGAGTTGTTTTTCTGCTTCAACCTGACCATCTCGTGCACCTTTAGATAATGCACGAATTTGCTCAACCTGATTAAACAAATCTTGCCCTGCGTGTTCTTTTAAAGTTTCACCGAGTAGATTACCCAATAAGCGTACATCTTCACGTAGTGGCGTAGCAATTTGTTGAACCATGGTGGTGTTCTCCCTCTCTTATTATGCAGACTATAACGCGATTCGTTTGTCTAAAAAGTTAAGTCCCTACAAAAGTCGATAAGCTTTTGTATATTGTTTCATCGCTTTATTGTGGGCATGCCTTGTGGGCATTGTTTGAAAACTTATACTGAAGTTTGGATGAAGCCAAGTCATAAATGAAAAAAAAACCGTTTAAAATGTAATAGGTCTGACCGGTCAAACCAATCCGTGATAAAAATATTGAAGATCAATAACTTTGCTGCTTAAATGATAAACGCTTATAAGCGGCGAGCTGACTTTATTGTGAAGTAAATCTTATAAATTGGTGAGCTAAAGAAGACATTTTTAGTCCATGTTAAACATGGTTTAGCCTCACCGGTGCTCTTGGTTTTTGTTTGGTGTTTTGCATGTCTTTAAAGAATCATCGCCTGATTTTGGGTGCCTATGTATTGCTGTTTTTAGCCCTGTTGGGTGGGGTAACAGCAATGTTTGCCTATCTATTGGCACAGCGGGTGAGTCGGGTCGACGGTGAAGAGGTGTGGTTAAACACCCATGCCTTTTGGATCATGCGCCATGTGTTGGTATATTTCTTACTGCTCATCCTATCGACCCTATGTTTGCTACCTTTGGCCTTTTATTCATGGCAGAGTGTGTTTTGGGTCAAAGCATGTATGGTGCTGGGTGTGATGGGATATGGCTTGGCTTTTTTATTCTTACTTAATAATGGACTCAAAGGCATGCTGAAATTCATGCAGCACAAAGCGGTTTTTTAATCAAAATCAAATTTTTTTCTTTCTATGCCCTTGTAAAAATGTGCCCAGTCCCCCATTTCAGACCACAGTAAAGTATTTAGACCAATGCCGTGAGGAGTATCGCCAGCTATGGCTAAACGTGATTATTATGAAATTTTAGGCGTTTCTAAAACTGCTGGTGATGATGAAATCAAAAAAGCCTACCGCAAGTTGGCGATGAAATATCACCCGGACCGTAATCCAGATAACGCTGAAGCAGAAGAAAAGTTTAAAGAAGCTGCTGAAGCATATGAAATTTTATCGGATAGCGAAAAACGCAGCATGTATGACCGCATGGGCCATCAAGCCTTTGAAGGTGGTATGGGCGGTGGCGGCGGCTTCGGCGGTGGCTTTAGCGCAGAAGACATTTTCAGCCAGTTTGGCGATATTTTTGGTGGTGCGTTTGGTGGCGGTGGCCGTCAGCAACAGCGTCAACGCCGTGGTTCAGACCTACGCTATGTGATGGAACTGAGCCTTGAAGAAGCAGTTCGAGGCGTGAAAAAAACCATTACCTTTACTGCACCGGCATCATGTGAGCCGTGTGGGGGTAAAGGTTCTGAAAATCCAAGCGATGTTGAAACCTGTAAAACCTGTCATGGTTCAGGCCAAGTCCGTATGCAGCAAGGTTTCTTTGCTGTGCAGCAAACCTGTGGCACTTGTCGTGGCCAAGGTAAGATCATTAAGAATCCATGTAAATCATGTCATGGTTCAGGTGTAGCTGATCGTCAGCAAACCTTGGAAGTAACGATTCCTGCAGGTGTAGATAACGGTGATCGCGTACGTTTAAGTGGTAAAGGCGAAGCAATTCGTGATGGTCAAGCCGGTGACCTATATGTTGAAGTTCAAGTGCGTGAGCATGAGATTTTCCAACGTGATGGCGCTGATCTGTATATGGATGTTCCAGTATCTATTGCAGATGCTGCATTGGGTAAAGAAATTGAAATCCCAACCCTTGATGGTCGTGTGAGCTTGAAAGTACCTGAAGGTACGCAAACGGGTAAATTATTCCGTTTACGTGGCAAAGGGGTAAAACCTGTTCGTCACAACATGCAAGGTGATTTACTTTGCCGCATTGTGGTTGAAACGCCTGTTAACTTGACTGCACGTCAACGTGAGTTATTAAAAGAGTTACAAGCAAGTTTTGACGGCGAAGAAGGTGGTAATTCTTCACCAAAGAAAAAGTCATTCTTTGATCGTCTATTTGACTGATCTTAAGTGCATAAAAAAGGACGCTTCGGCGTCCTTTTTT
>CAVBYE010000108.1:0-8485 GCA_963599285.1 Bacteroidaceae bacterium
CCTTGATAGTGACTTACCATCGCATTTTGTACCCCCATCGCCACAGCGGCCCACAACAGCCCATAAGCAGGAAAATACGGCAGAAATAACCAGCACAACAGAATAAAAAAAGCCACCAAGCTTAAAGGAATACCGTAACGGCGTCCCAAGCTAAAGTGGCTATTGGCCAAGATCAAACCACTATAGGTCGATCCTAGCACATAACTGATAATAACTAAGCTGGCATACAACAGCACATCATATTGTCCATTGACCAAGCTCATGGCCAAAATACTGACATTGCCTGTCATATGAGAAATGGCTTGATGTACAACCGTCACCAAGCCCAACACATTGATCATGCCTGCGTTCATGGCCAACAAAAAGGCCCCAACTTGCATCCAAAAAGGTAAGGTATTGAGCGGCATATACTTGTAAAGATTAAAATATACGAAGCTCTATATCTTAGCGTAAGCCGCGATCAACTGCTGCAGTAAATAAAACATCAGTCGATGAATTGAGTGCAGTTTCTGTTGAATCTTGCAATACGCTAATTACCATCCCAATCGCCACCACTTGCATGGCCACATCAGAAGAAATACCAAATAGGCTACATGCAACTGGAATGAGTAATAATGAACCGCCTGCAACGCCTGAAGCACCACATGCCGATACCGTTGCGACCACGGATAAAATCAGCATTGTAGTGAAGTCAACCGTAATACCTAGGGTGTTTACCGCAGCCAATGACAAGACTGTAATTGTCACAGAAGCACCTGCCATGTTAATGGCAGCGCCTAACGGTACAGCGACACTTGCTGTAGTTTCAGGAATACCTAAACGCTTAGCCAAGTCTAAATTGACCGGAATATTGGCTGCTGAGCTACGGGTAAAGAATGCAGTAATGCCACTTTCACGTAAACATTGGAACACCAATGGATACGGGTTCGCACGTGTCACTAAAGCCACCAAAATTGGGTTAACGACCAAGGCTACAAAGGCCATTGTACCGAGTAACACGGCAAGTAAATGTGCATAGCTTTGTAAGGTACTTAAGCCTGAATCAGCGAACGTGACTGCCACTAAACCAAAAATACCAAAAGGTGCAAATTGAATCACGAGGCGAATCACTGAATTAATTGCATCAGAGGCATCGTTTAATACTTGTTTAGTGGTGTCTGAAGCATGACGGAAGGCCACACCGAGTGCGACAGCCCATGCCAAAATACCAATAAAGTTGGCTTCAGAAATTGCCGTTACGGGGTTAGACACAAAACTTAAAAGAAGATTTTTAAAGATTTCAGCCAAGCTACCTGGAGGCGCAAGTTCACCTTGTGCCGGCAAGTCCAAGAACAATGTGCTTGGGAACAGCATACTTGCCACCACAGCACTCAATGCCGCAAGGAACATACCCACTGCATACATCAGCATAATTGGCTTGATATAAGCATTACTGCTGCCAATTTTAAAGTTTGCAATTGACGACAAAACCAGAACGAAGACAAGAATCGGAGCAACGGATTTGAGGGCTTTAATGAATAAATCGCCAAGGATAGTCAAATAGGGTGCCGACTGCGGTGCAAGTACAGCAACCAACACGCCCAAAATAATGGCGATTAAAATACGAGTGACCAAGCTCAAACGCGTAAAGGCTGAAAACATAGGGAGGCCTTGTCAGAAATTACGAAGACAAAAAAAGATAAAATGAGCCAACATTTTATACCGAAAATTGCTCAGGCTTAAAAATATTTTTACATAAAAAATAACTCTATCATTTAAAAGAAAAAAAGTAAAAAATATGCGTTTTTTGTGCAATAAATAGTGAGGCTTTATTGCACATTTTATGATAAATCTGCTCTAAATGTGCATATCGGGTGCCAATTCACGAACTGCTTGATAATGTGATAAATAAATTTGACCACTTAAATGTTCAATTAATTTAGAGTGTTGCAGGGCATCCATCACCGGGCCCTTAATTTCAGAAAAATGTAGTTGAATATTGAGCTTGCTCAGCTCGAGATTAAATTCTTCAAGCATCTCGAGTGCACTATAGTCAATTCCACTGATACTTGAGCAGTTGATAATGACATGTTGTAACTGCGGATGCTCACTCACGGCATTGACTAAAAAACCTTTTAAGGTCTGCGCATTTAAAAACGTCAGATTTTCATCAATACGAATCGACAGTACATAAGGAGAAGTGAGTACCTGATGACGCTGCACATTGCGAAAATGTTGGGTACCTGTGACCAAGCCGATTTCAGCAATGTGTGGGCGACTAATGCGCCACAGTAGCAGCACAAAGGTTGAGATCATGCCCAGCATAAGCCCAGTGGTAATATCGATACAGATGACAGCAAAGAACGTAATCCACATTGCCAAACCATCAGCTTTCGAATAGCGCCAAGTGTCGAAAAAGGGCTTAAAGTCAACCAATTTCCAAATGGACACCATAATGGTGGCAGCTAAGATACACAGCGGTAAGTCTTGGAAAAAACCAGTGAAATAGACACTGACGATCACAATAAACAGTGAAGACCATACGCCTGCCATCGGGGTTTTAGCGCCTGCATCAGCATTCACGACCGTGCGCGATAAGCTGCCTGTGACCGGAAAAGCTGCACTTAAGCCTGCACTGACGTTGGCAAGCCCTAGGGCGATTAATTCTTGGTTACTGTTGAGTTGACTGCGTTGTTGTAAGGCAGTGGCTTGTGCAATAGATAGAGATTCAACAAAACTAACCATCGCAATCATGGCTGCACCGGGCAGTAAGGTGAGCACCAAATCCCAACTCCAAAATGGCATGGCCAAAGGAGGTAGACCAGCGGGAATTTCCCCAACCGTTTTAATGTCCCATTGTTGCAGATTCAAAGCAACAACCAGCAGAATCGATAACATGACCAGTACTAATGGCAAGCTGCGGATCGCAAAACGAGGTAGTTTCAAAGCCTGCAGCAATTGTGGCAAGTAGACCAAAAAAGCAATTGCAGCTAACCCAAATATCAAGCTTGGCACATGAATCAAGGGTGCGTAGTGCCATAGGCTCAAGAGAAACTCAGGTATATTGTTGGCTTGTAAGGGCACAGCAAATAAAAACTTAATTTGCCCCAAGGCAATCAGCAAGGCAGAGGCAATAATAAAACTTTTAATCACAGGATGACTAATCAGTTGAATTAAAAAGCCAAATCGACACAGTCCAAGCAGTAATGAAATCAGACCGACCAACAGGGCCAATAAACAGGCTGCTTGAATATAGACCGGAGACCCGACTTCAAACAAAGGGTTTAAAGTGGCAAAGGTCATCATAGAAATAATGGCGACAGGGCCAATAGATAATGTTGGACTGCCGCCGATGAGGGCATAGATCAGCATAGGAATAATGCTGGCATATAGCCCCATCATTGGCGGTAAGCCGGCTAACATGGCATAGGCCATGCCTTGTGGAACCAACAATGCCACCACCAACAATGCCGCCAACACATCAGCACGACATGTGGGAAGATTATAATGTTGTAACCATTGCCAAGCGGGGAGACATTGACGTAAGCGGGAAGGAAGGTCGGACATGCTGATATCTAAATCATAAATTTAGATATATTATGCATAAAATTTGCTAAAGAGAGTAGTGCTTGCTTTAGGTGGCTTGATTGCAATACAGGTGATAAAGCGTGGAAAGTACCTGAAGCAATTTCTGATCTTTAATGGAGTAAAAAATTTGCTTACCTTCACGGCGTGTATGCACGACATCGCTTTTACGTAACATCATCAGCTGCTGTGACAAGGTGGGCTGATGAATATGCGTGACCTGTTCAATTTGTGAAACATTCAGCTCTTGCTTGGACAAATGACACAAAATCATGAGCCGATCTGTATTGGCAAGTGACTTGAGAATCGTAACCACATGCTCTGCAGAGTCGCGCATGCCAGTAATGTCAAATTCTTCATGATTCATACAAGGTCTCTTATATGCTAAAAGGTTGAGAATAAAAAGAAATTATAAAGGAGATTGGCATAAATCGTGGCTTGAATATATGTGAAAAATCATGGTTTTTATTGAATCTTATTATTTGTTATTTTGATATATATTCACCATTTATATCAAAATGGTGAATATATAAGCAAGCACAGTTTATTTAATCTTCAGTTCAAAAAACTGTTTGATTTCCTTCTCATTAAATTGAATCACTTGCTGCAACTGCTGGTAATACTCAGGGAGATATGCATCAAAGTGCTGCAATTGGCTAAATGCGGTGTCGGCTTTGAGCTGCACCTTATTGAGTTTTACCTCAGCAAGTTGGCTGTCTTTGAGTACATTACTAAAGCTCTTTAAGGTCGATTTATCAAAATATAAACCGTTGACGTCGAGGGAGCGCAATTTTTTAATGGCCGCTTTGCTCATTTTTTCAATTACGGTTAAATCAACGCTTTGTTCACGCGCATATTCAGCCATCAGTTCAGCCATTAACATATAGTGCATTAAGCTTGGACGCGCCAAGTTGGCCAACAGATCTAAACATTGGGCATTTAAAATGACAATCTGATCATCATGCTGTTCAATCCAGCCAAGTGCGCTGAAGCTGTTTAAGACCTGTAGGACATAGTCATGTAGTTCAGCTGTACGCCATTTTAAGAACAGCTCTTCTTTAAAGTAAGGATAGACAGTGGCAAGCTGTGCTTGAACGTCTGCGACCTGTTGGGTCTGGCTGAGCGTGAGTGCAATAAATGCAGGCACAATAAAGCAATGCAAAATGTTATTACTAAAGTAGTTTAATAAACTCTTTTGTTTATCGCTGACCTGAATAAATGCTTCACCCTGAACATCGTGTCGTTCGACTTGTTTGAGCTTGAGCGCATATTCAATGATTTCCGGGCTTGAAAGTTCCGTCATCATCATACGCGAGTCGTATAGACTGCTCTTTAATAGCTGACGATAGTCATTGAGTTGTTGAATCAGCGCCTGCTCAGTAATTCGGTGTTGTGGCACATTCAATAATACTAACGACAGCAACGCAATTGGGTTAATGACAGCAGCTTTGTTGATGTTTTCTAAAATGGCATTGCCAGTATGCTGAATACTGTTGACCACAGCGGTTGGCAACTCATCGTTGATGCCAAGCGTCAAATGGCGAGCATTGTTTTCGGTTAAAATATCATCTAAGAAAACAGGTTCCCCAAAGTTGACATGAACCAAGCCAAACACTTTTTCAATGTGACGTATGGTGCCCAATAGACCCCAAATGGATTCAGCTTCTTTGGGTTTGCCATTTAACTCATTGAGGTAAGATGCACCCTCAAACAGTTTCTCATATCCAAAATACGTCGGAATGAAGGCGATTGGCTTGGTGGCACCGCGTAAATGACTGTGAATCGTCATCGACAACATCCCTTTTTTAGGCGGCAACAATAGACCAGTACGCGAGCGTCCACCTTCGATGAAATATTCGATCGGACTGTTGCGGGTGAGCAGGCTATGTACATATTCTTTAAACACCGCCGTGTAAAGCAGGTTGCCATGAAAGCTACGACGAATAAAGTAAGCGCCAGCCCCACGTAGAATATTGCCCACAACTGGCAAATTGAGATTAATGCCTGCAGCAATATGCGGCACCATCAGGCCACGGTTAAAAATGACATAGGACAACAGTAAATAGTCGATATGGCTACGATGACATGGGGTATAGACAATCTCATAATCTTTGGCCAATTCACGTACGGTGTCAAAATTATGTACTTCAATACCGTCATAAAGTTGGGTCCAGAGTTTCTCTAAACTTAAGGCAGCAAAGCGTAAAGTGGCATAAGAGAAATCCGACACAATTTCGGTTAAATAGCCTTTAGCACGATTTTCCGCCTCAAACATACTGACTTTTTTATCAATACTTTCTTTGGTAATGGCGTGTTGAATCGCTTCTGACTGCATCAGTTGATTAATCAAATTGCGACGGTCAGATAAGTCAGGGCCTAAAATAGCCTCTTTATATTTATTCAGGTTTTGTGCTAAGGATTCGACAATAAAGTGTGCCGGTGAGTAGTTGGGATGTTCAACTTTGGCTTGTTGGAGCAGTTGACGTAATGAAATACCCTTATGAAACTCAAGATAACTGTCTTTGCTGTACAGTGAGACGTTAATGGCCTGTTTGAGCTGGGAAGGCGTAGACCATGCATCTGAAAACAAAGCTTTGAACCAAGAGTCTTCATAATCTGGTGCACGGCCCCAAAGCACAGTGACCGGCACACATTGAATATCGAGCTCAGGATTTTGTTCTAGCGCTTCAATTAAGCGAATTAATTTGGCCGGATAATGATACGGCGCTTCTTTAGGATTCTGTTCGTTGAGGATCAACATCGAATTTTCTTCGTATTGTTCACCCAAGCGTAAAGGTGCCAAAGCAGCAGGCAAGTGACGCTGCTTGGTTTGCTCATTGATCAGTAATGTATTGCTGAGTGAATCATCTTGCAATACATAGCAGACGGGTGTGGTCTGCTGTTGCTGGGCGTGTTGTTCTAACTCAGCGGTGGAACCGAGGACTTGAGGCGTCACCATTTTCTTTAAAATTTTTTGCGTCAAGTTACGATAAAGGCGGCTATAGCGCGAGTTAGACATTACATTCCCTGCATTGGTGTGTCATCGGCCCTATTGTCGGAAATAATGTCTTTGATTACAAATCAGATTGCCGACATTTCAAGCGATTATTTAAAAAAATCATTCTCCCCATGCTGTAGCGCGCTATACATCTAGAGGAGGCCAGTCGTCGATTTGATGGATTTTGCCAGTGTATTTTATTAAATACATTTTTATTTTTCATAAAAGCTTATTTTTTACCAAGATGAGACTCCTAAAAGCATGCATGAGATCACATTTTGGTGAATGAAGATATTCTAAATAATAAAAATTACAATAAAAACAAATAACTATCTTATATTGTTTCTTATTGTTATAGAGCTGATCTAAGTTATTTTCAAATCTTTATAAACATCAGTGAATTAATAGTTTTTGTGATCTTTTTTGCCAACTCGATTGCTATTAAAACTAAGTAGTTGGGTATTGAAACTCATGAGTAGGTTAGATAATTTAGATTTATGAACGGTGAATCATAATTTCAATACGCCAAAAAACAATAAGGATATGTAGCATGCAAGGACTTCGTGATCAGGTCATCATTGTAACAGGTGGTGCAGGTGGCATTGGCTCGGCAACGTGTACACGCTTGGTGCAAGAAGGTGCCAAGGTGGCCATTTTTGATATGAATCTAGCAGCAGCCCAACAGCTAGAGCAACAGCTGAAGGCGCAAGGCGGTCAAGCCCTCGCATTACAGTGCGATATTACCCAAGCAGAAGTGGTGACACAGGCAGTCGATCAAGTCGAACAACAACTCGGCCCAATTACTGGCCTTGTTAACAACGCAGGCTGGGATATCTTTAAACCCTTTGTAAAAAGTGAGCCAAATGAATGGCAAAAACTAATACAAATTAATCTGGTCGGCATGCTGAATATGCATTACGCCGTGTTACCTCGTATGGTGGCACGTCAAGGTGGACGTATCGTGAATATTGCCTCGGATGCAGCACGTGTTGGTTCATCGGGTGAGGCAGTATATGCAGCATGTAAGGGCGGCTTACTTTCATTTTCCAAAACCTTAGCGCGTGAACATTCGCGTGATCAGATTACCATCAATGTCATTTGCCCAGGACCCACAGATACGGCTTTACTTGCAGGGGTCACAGAAGGTGCTTCCAATCCTGAAAAATTACGAGATGCCTTTGTGCGTGCTATTCCACTCGGTCGTCTTGGTCAGCCGCAAGACTTAGCCTCTGCCATTGCATTTTTCTTAAGTGACGATGCCAGCTTTATCACCGGACAAGTTTTAAGTGTCTCAGGTGGATTAACCATGAGTGGTTAAGTTTCAATATTCAACAATAACAATACAGCATAAAAGGGAAGATCAAAATGCATTTCGAACAGATACAACAAGGAAATAAAGTCGTGAATTTTGAAGATATTTTATATGAAGTCAAAAATGGTGTGGCATGGATCACCATTAATCGTGCCGATAAAATGAATGCTTTTCGTGGTACCACCTGTGATGAATTGATTAAAGCCTTGCATAAGGCGGGTTATGACCGTGATGTTGGTGCGATTGTGTTGGCAGGTGCTGGCGATCGTGCCTTTTGTACCGGTGGAGATCAGTCGGCACATGATGGTAATTATGACGGCCGCGGCACCATTGGTTTACCTATGGAAGAATTACATACCGCAATTCGTGACGTGCCTAAGCCAGTGATTGCACGTGTGCAAGGCTATGCCATTGGCGGCGGAAATGTGCTGGCGACCATTTGTGATTTAACCATTTGCTCAGAGAAGGCGATATTTGGGCAAGTTGGGCCTAAAATGGGTTCAGTGGATCCCGGCTATGGTACGGCGTTTTTAGCACGTGTTGTGGGTGAGAAAAAAGCCCGTGAAATTTGGTATATGTGCCGTCGCTATAGTGGTCAAGAAGCGGTTGAG
>CAVBYE010000109.1:0-8419 GCA_963599285.1 Bacteroidaceae bacterium
CCCAGGCGTTACCTGGCACCTTGCCCTATGAAGCCCGGACTTTCCTCCCCTGCTTCAATCACTAAGATCTCCACAGCAGCGATCGTCTGGCTCACTTCGAGGGGCATATTAACAAATTTATGCACTAATTGCTTGCGCTTTTTTGAGCAATTAGCTTTTTATATTTATCCATTAACGCATCTTGGCTCTCGACATGGTCAGGATCCAAGGGAATACAGTCGACCGGACAAAATAATTGGCACTGTGGTTTGTCATAATGGCCCACACATTCTGTACATAAGTCAGGATGAATTTCATAAATGACGTCACCCATAAAGATGGCTTCATTGGGACACACAGGTTCACACACATCGCAATTGATGCATTCATCAGTAATATATAAAGACACTCTACCAGCCTTGTTGTAGCTTGCGTTTAAAGGCGTCGACCACCACAGGGGGTACAAACTTGGTCACATCACCTTGTAAACGCGCAATTTCTCGCACCAACGTTGAAGAAATAAATGAATATTGCTCCGACGGGGTTAAAAATACCGCCTCAAATTTAGCATCCAACTGACGATTCATATTCGCCAATTGAAATTCATATTCAAAATCTGACACGGCGCGTAAACCACGCAGTACAGCGGTTGCCTGTTGCTCACGGAAAAAGTTCACCAATAGGCCATCAAATCCAACAAACTCTACATTGGGCAAATGTGCCAATGAAGCTTTGGCCAGTTCCACACGTTCATCTAAGCTAAATACAGGATTCTTATGGTGACCAATGGCAATCGCCACCACCACTTCATCAAACATTTTTGCCGCACGTGAAACCAGATCAATATGTCCGTTGGTAATTGGATCAAATGTGCCCGGATAAATAACGCGAGTTTTAGACATCCCTTGTACTCTAGTTGATTTTGTTTGAAGCTCATTCTAACAAAAAGCACCTTTTGAGGTGAACAAAACTTTAGGCGAGTCAAAAACTCAGCAAGCGTCATTTTTGAATTGTCAGCGCGGTCAGCTTGCGGCACAATAGCCTTAAGTTTGGAAGTGACTCATTATGGCCAAGGCAACTGTAGTTAAAAAAAATACCAGTGGAACCATTGCGCAAAACAAACGCGCGCGCCACGATTATTTTATTGAAGAAAAATTTGAAGCAGGTCTTTCATTACAAGGCTGGGAAGTAAAATCTTTACGTGCCGGTCGTATGACATTAACTGAAAGCTACGTGATTTTTAAAAATGGTGAAGCCTATTTATTTGGCTCACAAATTCAGCCTTTGCTCTCGGCATCAAGCCATGTGGTACCAGAAGCCACGCGTACACGTAAATTATTACTCAATCGTCGTGAGTTAGAAAAATTATTGGGTGCTGTCAACCAAAAAGGTTATGCATGCGTGCCTTTGGCCTGCTATTGGAAAGGCCCACGTGCAAAGCTTGAAATTGCACTAGTAAAAGGTAAACAATTACACGATAAACGTGCCACTGAGAAAGATCGCGATTGGCAACGTGATAAAGCGCGCATTATGCACCGCTAAAAAAAACCTCCCATCGGGAGGTTTTTTTATGCGTTATCTTAGGGCTTGCTGCTTAAACGACTTAAAGTGAGTGCTAGATATTCTCCAAACCAGCGTGCAGTCTCTAAGTCGCCTTGCGGTGGCGTGACCTCAACAGGTGCATTATCGGATTGGGTCATTAAGCCTAAACAGCTAGATAAACGGTTTAAGTCGGTCTCTTGGGTGCCGGTGGCCATTAAAGGCAGACCACACCATAGCATGCCATGCTGCATGGCAAATAAGTTGATTTGTTGCAGTACCAACAATTTATCGCCACTTAATCCCCCAGAATTGGTAAAACCGGCTGCAAGTTTGCCTTGCCAACTGCGGTTCAGCCAACGTTTTGAGGTGGAATCCATAAAGGTCTTAAACGCTGCAGGTGCACTGCCCATATACGTTGGACAGCCCCAAACAATCGCATCTGCTTGATCGAGCGCATCCCAATTGACCTGTTCAATCGACATCAGATGCACCTGAATCCCGGTTTGTGCGGCACCCTGTGCAATATGCTCAGCCACTTTGGCAGTATGTCCATAAGGACTATGGTAGACAATGGCTATGGATTTCGTGATTAAGGACATAACGCAATACACCACTCGATTTGATTCAGATTAACAGCTTTTTGCAATAAACACGAATGTCGCCATACGGCCAGTCTTCGCGGCACGGCGATACGAATAGTACTGCGCCTGCTGTGCATAGCTACACTGATCACCACCATAAATTTGGGTAATGCCATGCTCTGCCAAAATATAACGCGCAATGGCATACAAATCAGCATAAAACTTATCCGCTGCTTTACCCTCTACAAATGCACCTTCAAGTGTTGGGTATTTTTCACAAAATGCGCGCTTTACTTCAGCCCCAATTTCAAAATGGGTTTGACTAATGGCTGCACCCAGCCATGCCCAGGTCGGTTGCGTCTGCATATGTGCAATTGTATTTTCTACGATTCCCTGTGCTAACCCTTTCCAACCGGCGTGTAGATTGGCCACTTCTGTTGCATCAGCATTGCCTAAGACCACAGGTAAACAGTCTGCGGTCATCATCATCAACGCGTGACCTTGGGTTTGTGTCACTAAGCCATCACCTGTTCGTGCACTTAGCATCAGCTCAGGGTTAATGGTATGTACATCCGTACTATGGGTTTGATTGAGCCAACTGATTTTATCCACTCCAAACGCAGCGAAGTCAGTTAACAGCTGCATTCGATGTTGCTGCACGCGTGCTGCTTCATCACCCACATGTAAGGCCAAGTTAAAGCCGCGAAATGCCTCATCTTTGGCATCTCGCATTGCAGGATGCTCAATCTGCGTTTGCCCGACATATACCCCGTGTGGAAGCCCTTGAACAAATTGCATGTCTTTTCCCTTGAATAAATATGAAAAAAGTGGCTAATTTTAGCCACTTTTTGATCAATGCATTACCTTAGTATGCCGCATTCTCACGACGTAATACATCAACGAGCGCTGCAAAGTCATCTGACCATGGGGCATTAAACATCATCTCTTCACCTGTACGTGGATGGACAAGTCCAAGTTGTACTGCATGTAAAGCTTGGCGTTTAAAGCCACGTAATGCATCGTTCAACTCTTCAGATGCACCTGCCGGTACACGTACACGTGGCATATACACCTGATCACCGACCAAGCCATGGCCAATATAGCTAAAGTGCACACGAATTTGATGGGTACGACCTGTTTCAAGACGGGCTTGAATGCGAGTGAAGTGCTGGAAGCGTTCTTTCACGTTGTAATGCGTGACTGCATCTTTACCGCCCGGCAGCACCGTCATTTTAATACGATCAACAGGATGACGTTTGATTGGCTCATCAATGGTGCCACCAGCAACAATGTTGCCATACACCACCAAGTCATAGATACGGTAAACCGATTTCTTTGCCAATTGCTTACTTAAAGAGAACTGTGACTCTAGGTTCTTTGCGACCACCAATAAACCTGATGTGTCTTTATCAATACGATGCACTAAACCTGCACGGTTAAGCTCGGCCGACTTTGGATAGTGATACAGCAAGGCATTGACTAAAGTACCGGTGCTGTTGCCTGCACCAGGGTGTACGACCATACCTACCGGTTTATTGACCACCAAAATGTCGTCATCTTCATAGACAATATTTAACGGAATATTTTCAGGCAGGCTGCGCGTTTGGGCTTCAAGCTCAACATCTAGCGTCAACAGCTCATAACCTTCACATTTATATTTGGGTTTTACGCTTTGACCATCAACCAATAGATGCCCATCTTTGAGCCATTGTTTAAGCTTTTCACGCGAAAAATCGGTCCAGACCAATGCAGCCACTTGGTCAATACGTAGACCTAAATAGCTCTCATCCAACTGAAATTGCAACGTTAAACGTGTTGCAGTTGACTCTGAAGTATGGTTATCTGCATCCTCAGAATCTTCAAGTAAGAAGTCAGTTTCAGGGATATTAGAATCGGAAGATTGTACTTGGGTCATTTGCTCATTCAGACAAAAGTGATTTAATAGTGCAATTGTAGCTCATTGCCCGTATCAACAGAGGAATTTTTATGTCGCTACCACGTTATAAAATTACAATGCTTGCGCTGTCTTTAGGCATGGCATCTGCAATCGTGGGTTGTAGCAGTAATCCAAAAAAACAAGTGGTCGATACCGGCCCACAATCGAGTGAACAAGTTTATATTCAAAAAGCTGAAAAAGCCCTTGAACGTCAACAATATCTCGAAGCTGCAAAAAATTTAGAAGCGATTGATACCTACTATCCAACGGGCAACTATGCGGCACAAGCTCAGCTTGAGCTGTTGTATGTCAAGTTCCAACAAAAAGATTATGAAGGCGTAGTTGCACTCGCTGATCGATTCATTCGTATGAATCCTGACCACCCGCAAGCAGAGTATGCATACTATGTACGTGGTGTGGCCAATATGGAACAAAATTATCACACCATGTTGCGCTATACCTCACTCAAACAATCGCACCGCGATGTGAGCTACTTAAAAGTGGCCTATCAAAACTTTGTAGACTTTATTCGTCGTTACCCATCGAGTAGCTACGCCGTAGATGCTGCACAGCGCATGCAATTTATTGGTCAAGAGCTTGCTGAGCATGAAATGAACGCAGCCCGTTTTAACGTTAAACGTAAAGCATGGGTTGCCGCTTTAGAACGTGCGCAATGGGTGGTCGAACACTATCCAAATACGCCACAAATTCCTGAAGCCTTGGCCACAATTGCTTATAGCTATAACAAACTCGGGGACAAGCGCTCCTCGGCACAATATGTTGATGTGTTGAAATTAAATTATCCACATTTAGTGAAAAGCAATGGTGAAGCTGACCTACGTGCTGCACGCCGTGACAGCAGTTGGGTCAACCGTGCCACCTTAGGGATTTTTGGTCGTAGCGAACAAAATAACGTGCCAGAAAAAGATGCAGAAGTGATTAAGCCTCAAGCAGATTCGCGTAGCCTCACCAATCGCTTAAGCTTTGGTTTACTCGATCGTCCAGAAGCAGCCGAGTAAAAACATAGCGTTACACGGTACATTTACAATCAGGATTCGCATTTTCAAGATGGGCAAGTTATTATACTTGCCCTTTTATCTTGATCATTCCGATCATTTCGTTTAAATATTAAACGAATCCTGTTTTTTCTTTTCGTAAATGGCACCTACACGCGATGGCAATTCCTCAGCATATTATTGATCAAGTCGTCGATCGTACCGATATTGTCGACCTTATTGGTCAACGCGTAAAACTTAAAAAAACAGGTCGCACCTATTCGGGTTGTTGCCCTTTTCATCAAGAAAAAAGTCCATCCTTCCACGTTTATCGTGACAAACAATATTTCCATTGTTTCGGTTGTCAAGCCAATGGCAATGCCATTCGTTTTTTAATGGATATCGACAATCGTAATTTTGTTGAGGTTATGCAAGACCTTGCCGCACAGGCCGGTATTGAACTCCCCAAAGACGATCAAGACCATAAAAAGCGCATTGCTTATAAGCGCGAAGCGCTCAAACCTCAAGCGACTGCGGGTGTAAGTCCTAGCTTCATGCCAATGGATGAGGCGTACCTTGCCGCACAGCACGATGAGCCCGATTATGCTGCACAGTTTGCCAGTGACTTTGAGCATCTAGCGACCTTTGAACCTGAGGCCGAAACCGAGGGTGATTTATATAGCTTACTTGAACAGGTGGCACAGTTTTATCAAGCACAATTGCCCCATAGCACAAGCGCGCAGCAATACTTTAAACAACGCGGTTTAACTGCAGACACGATTGCCTATTGGCGTTTAGGCTATGCCCCTGAGGGTTGGCAACATCTTGAGCAAGCCTTTCCCCAAGATGTAGAAGGGCTCAAACTTTTGGGTCTGATTCGAACCAGTGACAAAGGCCGTGATTTTGATTTACTGCGTGATCGTGTCATTTTCCCAATTCGTGACAGTAAAGGTCGAGTGGTTGGTTTTGGTGGTCGTGCGTTAAACGATGAAATTAAACCCAAATATATCAACTCCCCCGACTCAGAAGTCTTCCACAAAAACCAATTGTTATATGGCCTGTATGAAGGGCGTAAGCAAAAAGCACATGATTGGTTAATGGTTGAAGGCTATATGGATGTCATTGCCTTACAGCAATATGGCTTAGCGGGTGCAGTTGCCACACTGGGCACTGCGAGCAATACCGATCATCTCAATATTTTATTTAAGCAAAATCCACGCTTAACCATTGCCTTCGATGGTGATGCGGCAGGTCAAAAAGCCGCACGGCGTACGCTTGAAATTGCCCTGCCCTTACTCAATGACGGGCGTGAGTTAAAATTCTTTGTATTACCGCCACAGCATGACCCAGATTCGCTCATGCGTCGTGAAGGCTTAGATCATTTTAAGCGCTTGCTTGAACATGCCCCACTGTTATCCGATTTCGTATTTGCGCATTTGACGCAACATCATGATGTGACAACGCCAGAAGGCAAAAGTCAGGTCATGGCTGAACTGCGTCAGCTGACTGAACTCTTGCCCAAACAGGGCTCTTTCCGCTATCTGCTGAATCAGGCCTTTAAGGAAAAATTGGGCTTTGGACGTAAATGGACACCACGCGTTAATCACGATGCGTCCTTGTCGTTTAATATTCGAACCCGAGATGAAGATTTTGCTATTGCCGTGCTGATGCATCATCCATTTTTATATATTCACTTTGAAACCTTAAGGGCATTACTCAGTCAAAATGAACTGTTGGCTGAAGTGCTGAATCGCCTCGATCGCGTATTTGATGAATTACCGGATGATCAAGAACTGGCCACTTACTATGTCTTGGGGGCCTGTAGCAGTTATGCGCATGAAATCGCAGATATTATTCAGCGCACCAATATTGAAGCCTTAACCCAAGCCCCAGAAATGGCAGATAAACTCGCCTCAGAATATGCATTGGCTTTACAAGAGAAGTATTTGCGCTTAAAGCTCAAAGCACCTGCTTCATTACTCGAATCTAAAAATTTACGCCAACAGCTGAATGAACTCAGCAAAAAAATCAGCTTAAGATTAGTGTCTTAAGCTGATCACATTTTAGGCCTTAACCTTACGTCGGTGTGCAAAGGTCTCTTCAAGCTGTGCCTGAATAAAGTTAAAGGCTTCAGGGTCGTCTTGTTTAGCCGACTCACGCAACAAAATTGAGGTGGGGTGCAACAGCTTTTGGGTTAAACGGTGTGAGAATTCCTGTAACACCTTGCTGGCATCATCGCCTTGAGCGATACGTGCCATGGCCAATGCCAACTCTTCTGCGCGCATCTGCTCACCTTGTTCACGATAGGCTGCAATACTGGTACCGGCATACTTGACCTTTTGCTGCGTCACCAATTGGGTTGCCAACTGATTGACCATGACTTCCGCTTCAACCGCTGCTTGGCGACGTTGGGCTAAGTTTTCATCAATCACGCTTTGTAAGTCATCTACGCCATACAAATAAGCTTCGTCTAAATCTTCAACCTTAGGATCAATATCGCGCGGAACAGCTAAATCCACCAACAGCATCTGTTGATAACGGCGTTTTTTCAATGCCGCTTTTACATCTGCCGCACTGATCACTTGATGCAGACTTCCGGTACAACTGGAGACCACATCAGCACGATGTAAATTCTGCGCAAGGTCAGCAAAATCAATAATTTCAACTGCAACGCGTGGATTAATCTCTTGGGCTAAGCTTTCTGCACGACTCCGGGTACGGTTGCAAATCAAAATTTTAGCCACGCCCATTTCAGCCAAGTGCTTAGCCACCAAACTGTTCATTTCACCTGCAGCCACCACCATAACGGTTAAAGACTCCGGTTTACTAAACACTTGTAAAGCCAATTGTGCCACCGCATAGCCCATCGAGACTGCATGACTGCCCACCGCCGTTTCTGAACGCACACGCTTAGCGGCATAAAATGCGTATTCAAAGACACGATTTAAATGGCTCGACACAGTCTCTGCATCTTTGGCCAAAGAGAGTGCGGTTTTGACTTGCCCCAAAATCTGCGGTTCACCAAGCATTAATGAATCTAAACCACTCGCCACACGCATCAGATGCGTCACAGCTTGGGCATTTTCATAACGATAGACATGATTTTGAAGTTGTTGAACGTCTAGACCATTCACTTGGGCGAGCCAATTGAGCACCATGTCTGCATCTTCAGACATCGCGTAGACTTCAGTTCGGTTACATGTAGAGACCACGACCAAATCATTGAATTGATCGTCTTGGCTTTGTTGCGTCAACACTTGGCTTAATCGCTCTGGATTAAAAGCAAGTTGTTCACGTAACTCTACAGAGGCGGTTTGATGGTTGACACCCAATGCAAAGAAAGACATATCAGATCATCATTTCGCTAAATTTATGCTATTGTGCAA
>CAVBYE010000110.1:0-8304 GCA_963599285.1 Bacteroidaceae bacterium
CCACCCAATTGGATGGCCTGATGGCACTGCAGCCTCGAACTGAGCAGCTGTTAATTTAAAACCTCAGCAGGAACGCGTACCCAGCCTTCCATGAGCACACGTGCACTTCGGCTCATGACCGCTTTTTTCACTTGCCACTGTCCTTGCTGTTGCACTGCTTCTGCCCCAACGCGCAGCGTACCTGAAGGGTGGCCAAAACGTACCGCTTCGCGTTCTCCACCACCCGCTGCCAAATTGACTAAAGTGCCGGGAATAGCCGCAGCTGTGCCAATCGCCACCGCAGCTGTGCCCATCATGGCATGATGCAGTTTACCCATCGACAGTGCTCGAACCAGTAAATCAGTATCGGCTGCTGCTAAAGCCTTGCCACTTGAAGTGGTATAGGCTTGTGGCTGTGCCACAAACGCAATTTTAGGGGTGTGTTGGCGCTGCTCAGCCTCAGCAATGTCATCAATGAGGCCCATCTTCTTAGCCCCATAGGCACGTATGGTTTCAAAGCGCTTTAAAATTGCAGCATCACCATTAATCTGTTCTTGTAGTTCAGTCCCATTAAATCCTAAGTCAGCTGCATTGAGGAAAATGGTCGGAATACCGGCATTAATCAGCGTCACCTCAAAACTGCCTATCTCAGGCACATCTAAACGGTCTACGACATTACCCGTAGGGAACATAGCACCGCCGTCTTCACCCTCATCGGCAGGATCTAAAAATTCAATCTGAACTTCTGCCGCGGGGAAAGTCACGCCATCGAGTTCAAAATCACCTGTTTCTTGCACCTGTCCTTGTGTCATAGGTACATGAGCAATAATGGTTTTGCCAATATTTTTCTGCCAAATCTTCACCGTGCAGACGCCATTTTCTGGAATTTTATCGGCATCGACTAAACCTTGGCTAATTGCAAAAGCACCCACAGCAGCGGTTAAGTTGCCACAGTTACCGCTCCAATCTACAAAAGCTTGCTCAATCGACACTTGTCCAAATAAGTAATCAACATCGTGATCGGGCTGGCTACTCTTGGCTAAAATGACGGTTTTACTGGTACTTGAGGTTGCCCCACCCATGCCATCAATTTGCTTAGCATAGGGATCTGGGCTTCCGATCACGCGCAATAGAATTTGATCGCGAATACGTCCTGGGACTTGTGCTGCCTCAGGTAAATCATCGAGTTTAAAAAACACACCCTTGCTGGTGCCACCACGCATATAGGTTGCTGCAATTTTTATTTGTGGGGCAAAATTCATTGTTATCGTCCTTTTCATGCTTGTTATTGTGCTAAATGCAGCTCAAGCATACTGATTTTTTTGTAAAATAAAATTCTCCTGTGACTTAAGTATAAAAAATCAACAATTGAAATTTTGTGTGAAATGGTCAAAAAATTGAGCACAGCAAGCACAATAAAATTAATGGCTTGATTCAAATAAATTTTATAAAAAAACAATATATTCTTTTTATTTATGCATATTATAAAAATAATTCACATTCGGTGATCTACTAGGCTAATTGGTTACGATACATTACAATCAAATGACTTCTCCATCGTCGGGCTGAATACTTTGAAAAATGAGTCTTCACAACTTCAGCGTGGCTTAAAGAACCGTCATATCCAATTGATTGCCATGGGTGGTGCAATTGGTACTGGTCTTTTCTTAGGTTCCGCACATGTGATCCAATCTGCTGGCCCATCTATTATTTTGGGTTATGCCATTGGCGGTTTAATCGCCTTCTTAATTATGCGCCAATTGGGCGAGATGATTGTTCATGAACCTGTTGCAGGCTCATTTAGTCATTTTGCCAATAAATATTGGGGCAAATTCCCAGGTTTCTTGGCAGGTTGGAACTATTGGATTTTATATATCCTGGTGGCCATGACCGAGCTTACGGCTGTCGCTAAGTATATTAATTATTGGTGGCCACATATTCCTGCTTGGGCCTCTGTTTTAACCTTCTTTATCATTATTACGTTGGTCAACTTAGGTAATGTGAAGTTTTACGGTGAATCAGAATTTTGGCTGTCCATCATTAAAGTCACTGCTGTTGTGTCGATGATTTTGTTTGGCCTGTATTTACTGTTTACTGCGGGTGAAAATTCGACAGCATCATTTAGCAACCTATGGACACATGGTGGATTCTTCCCACATGGTTTTGAAGGTCTGTTCTACATGTTGGCCTTTTTAATGTTTGCCTTTGGCGGCATTGAGCTGATTGGTATGGCCGCAGCTGAAGCTGAAAACCCAGAGAAAACTATTCCTAAAGCCATTAATCAAGTGGTGTTTCGCGTATTAATCTTCTACGTGGGTGCATTGACGATTCTCTTGTCTTTAGTGCCTTGGAATCAACTCGAATTGGGTGGCTTAGACAAGAGCCCATTCGTGATGATTTTCAGTCAGTTGGGCATTGACTGGGCAGCACACCTGTTGAACTTTATTATTTTAACTGCTGCATTATCGGTTTATAACAGTGGGATGTATGCCAACAGCCGTATGCTATTTGGCTTAGCTAAACAAGGCAATGCACCTAAAATCTTTGAAAAAACCAACAAACAAGGCGTGCCAATTCCTGCGGTGTTGTTCTCAGCGGTGCTGATTTTTGGCTGTGTGGTCTTAAACTACGTTGCTCCTGAAGATGCCTTAAGCAACCTGATTTATATTGTGGTCGGTGCTTTGGTGCTCAACTGGGCGATGATTGCTTTAACGCACTTAAAGTTTAAACAGGCGATGAAAGCACAAAACCAACGTGCTGTGTTCCCGGCTTTATGGGCACCGGCAAGTAACTACTTGGTGTTAGCATTTATTGCTGTCGTGTTATACATCATGTGGACACAGGGTTTAAGTGGCGCTGTGATTATGATCCCAATCTGGATTATGACGATGTTTATTCTGTTTAAGCTTTTGTATAAAAAAGCTTAAATCAGATGGATATAAAAAAAACTATTGCTTCGGCAATAGTTTTTTTTTGCCTATTTTAAGGTTAAAGTAAGCCCAATACGCCTTTAGCTTAACTGGATAAAGCAGTTGCCTCCTAAGTGACCGACGTGGGTTCGAGTCCCGCAGGGCGTACCACTCCATTGTGCTCATTTCTGTACCAAAATCATAACAAATTCACTTTATTTAAAAAAATAGACTCAATCTGTTATAGTTTTTTCGCGTTTTTTTGTATCTGTACATCCCAGCAGGCCTTTCATATAATGCCTTTAAGCCTGTCGCAATACGCGACTTTCACGCCAAGAGAGATGCAGATGTCATTTTTAAAAAAGCACAATAAAGCCAGTTTTGTATTTTTTATTATTACCTTGTATTCATTGCTTGGTTTTGGTTTAGGTTATGTGATTTGGGAACATCTGTTGTCTTAAACAGATCTGCTCATCATTTTAGGTGACTACCCACATAAGGTGATGAGCTTTATACTGCATTTTGACTTGCAGATTTGATTTTTTTTGATATAAATAAAATATTTGCTTAACTCTGCGTATAGCTAGACAAAAATAATAACATTCCGATAACTGGTATAAAATTCACGTTTTAAGGCCAAAACCGTGGCTACTTTTCATCGGCATAACTCGGTAAAATTATCACTCGGCTTTTAGAATAACATAATGACTCTAGTGAGACCCCCCGCTCATGTTGCATGACTATATCCCTTATGAATTACGCTCCGCAGTCACTCAAATTGATCCTTACTTGGATGTGTATTGGCAACATGCTTTAAGCGCTATTTTTCAACGTATTAGCCCGGAACAACAGCAATTAATTTACACGCAAATTTTAGTTAAAAAGAACATTCTTTGGGATCGTCAAACCCAACAATTTAGCGTGACCCCTTTGATCACACTTGCAGAACAAGTCCACGGGATTAGTCATCCTGGCATGCGTCATTTGGGGCAAAAACTGTTAGCGGCACTTGAGACTTTAGCGCGCTACGACGATGCGCTTGAGATTGCCAATTTCCTTGAAAGTATTTTGGCACAGTTGCACAAAACCAATGTCGAAGAAAATTTATCCCTACAGCAAATTAAAAACACCCTGCACCAAGCCTTTATTTATGCTGCTGCAGAGATTATTCATCAAAAGACCGAACTCAAGATTCCTGAAAATCAGCGTAAACTGACCACCGACATGCTGAAATGCTTTATTTCCGAAGTCTTTTTAAAACAGCAACTGCTGAGTTTTTACTTTAAAACGCTACGTGCACGTCAATTGAGTAAGCAATCACATCCGCTATTACATGACTTTTTAAAACACGCACAACAATTGCGTCAGCTTGAAGTGATTAAAACCTCACGCTACATTTTTGCTTTGGCCCAAAGTGATGGCACTGATATCAATCCATTTTCGATTCGCCGCTTTTTAAACGAAGAATATTTAGCCCTCAGTGACAATATTTATTTAAATGGTGTGGTGTTAGATTTGGCCTATTTAAATGAGCCTGAACATCAGGCCTTTTTCCAATGGCAAGTCAGCCGTATTGTCACGGTAGAAAAATTAATTGGTCAGCATTTAATTGATTTTGTGTATCAACTTGAGCAATTCAACAGTGAAAAATTGCTACCGTTGCTGTTTAAACCCTTAGATGCATCGGGTCTTGGACTCGAAAAAGTCCTGCAAAACCGTCTTATGGAGTTCGAAAAAGAACTCTGTGTGCATGTCTTAGAACCGATTCATCAAGCCTTACGTCAACGTGCCACGTCAACAGATGAATGTGATTACTTATATATGAGTACCCGTCAACTGCTAGGGGACGTGATTAGCTATTTCTATGACTTCCAATCCCAAGCTGCGGTCATGTTTGACAGTCAGGCTGACTTATTCTGTGCCCGTTTAAAGTCGTATTTGGCTTTACATGAAAAACGTCGTCTACAGGTGTTTGCCCTGCTGCCGGCTGAAGATTGGGCACATTTACATGAACAGATGCAGCAACCTTTAGAACAGTTAAATTTGGTGGTGCGTGCGGCATTGCATCAGTATCGTGAAAATTATCGTTTAATCAAAGATCTCAAACGTAAAGCCAACAAAGATACCCAATCTTTATTGGGTAAGCTCATGAACAGTGCGAAAAAAACCGAAGAACAGCTTCAAAATTTACACCTTGATAATGTGCAACTGCGCCAACATGCCTATTTAGACATCATTCGTATTCCGAAAAAATACCCAAATTTGACCTCTTATCTCGAGTTTGAAGCACTGATTTCAGTGAACCAAAAAGAACGTCATTATGCCTTTCCCTGCGGTGACAATGGTCTAACTCATCTGCCACTTTTGGTGCAACTGCCTGAAGATCGTAATCTGATGAATTTAACCGATTTGTATCAAGCACTTGAGTTTGACCTTAAACTTTCGAGTCAAAAATGGTCAGATTTTGAATTATCTCGTAGCGCCTGAGGCTTTCGTACAGCAAATGTATCAATATACATTTGCTTTTTAGACTAAAAACTCTAAAATCACCCCATTCCCTGCCTCTTATATGACCTTGTCATCATGGATGCATGACGCATAACAACAATAATGGCCTTGCTGCTGTTGATATTTAGGATGGACTTCTATGCAACTGAAACAACTTACTGGTGCTTTATTACTCCTTAGTTTGCCTTTGAGCAGTGTATGTGCTGCAGCACTGGATCGTTCAGGTCAATCGCTGGCCGGTTTCTTACAGCCCAACAATTATTTTGAAGCAGGTATTAGCGTTTTAGATCCAAGCGTTTCAGGTAAAGATACCGCAGGTAACAATGCCTCAGACATGGCCAACGACTATTACTTCCCGCATGCGGTATTAAAACTACAGCCGACTGAGCGTGTGTCTGTGGGTTTAATTTATGACCAACCCTTTGGTGCTGATGCCACTTACAGTGGTCAAAATAACTTTGTCAGTACGACATCAGATGTGGTGTTGGCAGGTACGTCATTAACCCAAGGTTTACCTGTGGTTACTGGTCAACCGAATTATGTCGATCCAAACTCAGGCTTGCCTTTAATTGTAGATCCAACTACAGGTCAGCCTCAGGCGATCGCTTTAAATAGCCCAACCACGGGTGGAACTACAGTCGATGTACAAACCCAAAATTTAAATTTCTTGGTTGGCTTCCAACCCACAGAAAATTGGAACCTGTATGGCGGTGCGGTCTATCAAACCTTAAAAGCGGATGTGAAGTTACGCGGCCCGGTGTATAGCTTATTTAATGGCTATGATTTAAACATTCCTGAAGATGCTGCTGTAGGTTGGTTAGCAGGTGTGGCTTATCAAATCCCTAAAATTGCCTTAAAGGCATCATTGACTTACCGTTCGGAAGTTGAACATGAGTTTAATGCTAAAGAAAGCTTGCCACTGGTTGACCCAATGGGGCAACTGTTAGTCAAGCAAGGTGCAATTACCCCTGAACAACTCCAAGGTTTAAAAGGCAGCGGCAAAACCAAAGCCACTACCCCACAATCAGTCAACCTTGATTTGCAATCGGGCATTATGGCCAACACCATTGCCTTCGCCAATATTCGTTGGGTCGATTGGTCAAGCTTCTCAATCCGTCCGTATCAATTCGGACAATTGTCCCAGTTGGCAGGTGGTATTTTGCCAATTGGTAAACCAAATGGCTTTAACCTTGTGGATTATTCCGATGATCAATGGTCTGCAACTGTCGGTGTAGGTCGTAAAATGAGTGATTTGTGGTCAGGCAGTGTCTCTGTGGGCTGGGACTCTGGTGCAGGCAATCCTGTGACCACGTTGGGTCCAACTGAAGGTTTTTGGAATGTGGGTCTAGGTCTACAATATAGTCCAACCCCGAGTTCATTTATTGCAGGCGGGGTAAAATACCTCTGGCTTGGTGATGCAAAAGCGCAAACCGGTGCCCATTCAGCTGCGGGTAATTTCACAGACAATGATGCATTGGCTTATGGTTTAAAAATCGGTCATCGCTTCTAAGTTCTCGTGTAAATCAGGTTCTGTACCCAATCGATGTCAACATCGATTGGGTATTTTTATACATGCATATATTAATTGCTCAATTTTAAATCACTTGAGTTAAAAATGTCAGATCTGCCAATGTCGTGATTTTTATTATTTTTAAACCTTTAAAATCATATAAATAGAAAAAATAAAAAATAAATCTATTTCATTTTTCTTGTCTTTTGAGTCAATTTCTAGCTTTTGCTCCATTTCTAAGCATTTACTCTTTTTTTAATTATGGTAGCTTTCCATCCAATTTTCTTCTCCCCAGCTGCACGCCAAGGATTTGCTTTATGAAACTGTCTACACTTTCCACTGCGCTTTTACTCAGTACCTTACCTAGTATGGCTGCTTTTGCAGGGGGGTTAGATCGTTCTGGCCAATCGATTCAAGCGTTCTTACAGCCGGGTAACTATTTTGAAGCGGGCATTTCAGTACTTGATCCGCGTGTATCTGGTGAGTCGTTGATTCAAGAAGGTGAAAAAATTAGCGACATGGCGGAAGATTATTACTTCCCTACTGCTGCACTGAAAATTCAAGCCAATGAACATCTTTCACTCGGCCTGTTGTTTGATCAACCTTATGGTGCCGATTCTCAATATGCAGCCAATGGCGGTAGCTTTGGTACAGCGACTGAAGGCACCAGTGTGGAAGTACGTACCAACAACTTAACTGCTTTAATTGGTTATCAACCCACTGAAAATTGGAACATTTATGCCGGTCCAGTGTGGCAAACTGTTGAAGCTGATATTCAATTACGCGGCAATGCCTATAAATCACTCAGTGGCTATAACATTAAAGTAGAACAAGAACCTGCGTTTGGTTGGATTGCGGGTGTGGCGTATCAAATTCCTGAAATCGCGTTAAAAGCCGCGGTCACTTATCGTTCTGAAATCAGCCATAAAGCCAATAGTACTGAAACATCAAACATTCGTTTACCAGCAGGCATGCATCCATTGTTCCCTCAAGGAGTGGATTTAAGCCAAGTTGTGAGCAAAACCAAAGCCATTACCCCACAATCAGTCAACATTGATTTTCAAACAGGTGTTGCAGCAGATACTTTAGCCTTTGCCAATTTACGTTGGGTACACTGGGATAACTTTGTCGTAAGCCCACAAATGTTGAGTCATCCCCTCATTGGCCAAAATCTGATTGATTATTCAGATGATCAATGGTCAGCAACGCTGGGGTTAGGTCGTAAATTCACGCCAAAATGGGCAGGAAATGTCTCTGTTGGCTATGATTCAGGTGCAGGTAATCCTGTAACCACCTTGGGCCCAACTGAGGGCTATTGGAGCTTAGGTCTAGGCGGTCAATATAGCCCCGCAGAACACTATTTTGTACAGGCCGGTCTAAAATACTTCTGGCTAGGAG
>CAVBYE010000111.1:0-8261 GCA_963599285.1 Bacteroidaceae bacterium
CATCGACTCGACACCCCCCGCAATGACGACATCTTGAAAACCAGACAAGACCGCTTGTACTGCAAAGTGTAAGGCTTGTTGCGAACTGCCGCATTGCCGATCAATCGTAACCCCAGGCACATGCACGGGCAATTCAGATGCCAGTACCACATTACGTGCCAATGCAAAACTCTGTTCGCCGCCTTGAGTCACACAGCCAAATATAACATCGTCAATCACATTAGGGTCAATCTCGGTACGGGCTAAAAGTGCGTTGACCACGCTCGCGCCTAAGTCTGTGGGGTGGATATGACTGAGTTTTCCATTACGACGACCACCTGCGGTACGGACCGCATCTACAATATATGCTGTTGTCATGTATCATCCTTGTTGATGTGTTATTGGATTTTATTGTGTGCTTATAGATAACATAATTTTTAAAGTTTCGCAGCGAAACGGTTAAAAATTTCTGCACCGCTGCGTATGCGAGCACCGATAAAAAAACCGATATCTGAAGATATCGGTTTTTGTCTCCCGCTCAGCTGTATGCGTTAATCCAACGCTTGACCACTTTTTTCGGCCAGTAACCGTACCGCAAAAATAGAAATCAATGCACATAAAATAAAGAGTACTGCCAGCGGCCAGTATTGATTAGAAAACACGGCCAGTAACCAAGTGGCAATTAATGGTAATGGTCCACCAATAATCGCTGCACCAATTTGATAGCCTAAAGACATACCGGTATAGCGAACCTCAGCAGGAAAGGCCTCTGCCAACAATGTGCCCATCATGGCGCCATAAGATGCCCAAACCACAGAGAACCCCACAACAATGGCCACAACAGCCGCCCAAGTCTCATGTAAATTGATCAGCCAGAAAAATGGGAAGATCCATACAATTAAAGCAATTGCACCGCCAATAAACACCGGCTTACGGCCTACACGATCAGAGAGAGAACCAAACAGCAGCATCATTGGTACGGCTAAAATTGCGGCCAATAACACCACATTCAAAATTTGGTTTTTTGCATATCCCAACTGCGCCATATAGCCAATTGAGAAGGTTGCATAAAAGAAGAAGGTCGAGGTCTCGACCACTTTCGCACCAATTGCAATCACCACCTCACGACGATGATGTTTTAAGGTTTCCACAATTGGAATACGTTTTTCAGATTGTGTGGCACGAATTTTCTTAAATGCTGGTGTTTCATCAACGCGATGTCGAATCCACATCCCAATCAAGACTAAAACAATTGACCCTACAAATGGAATGCGCCAACCGTAACTGAGAAAATCCTGCTCTGACATTGTCGCATACAGCACTGAAGTAAAAATGTTGCCCAAGGCCAAACCTAATAATGCACCTGTTTGTGGCACTGCACCATAAAAGCCACGTTTGGCTTTAGGGGAATATTCCACTGCTAGCAATACGCCACCACCCCATTCACCACCTAAAGCCAAACCTTGTATTAAACGTAATAGGGTCAGTAGGATGGGAGCCCAAATCCCAATCTGCGCATAGGTCGGTAGTAAACCAATGAGCACTGTAGATAAGCCCATCAACGCAAGGGTCATCGCCAAGGTTTTTTTGCGTCCAATGCGATCGCCAATATGCGCGAAGACAATGCCTCCAATAGGACGAATAAAAAATGCTAAAGCAAATGAAGCCAGGGCCAACAATTGACTGACCAATGGATCATGACTAGGGAAAAATAAATGCGCAAACACAATGGCTGACATCGTGCCATATAAAAAATAGTCGTACCATTCGATGGTGCTGCCAATCGCACTGCCCATTAAGGCCTTACGTCGTTCGCTCGCAGTAATGAGTTGTTCTTTTGCACTGGTCGCCATATTTGGCATATCTTCTGTATTTATGCTCGTCATCTGCACTTTCTCCTTAAAGGCCAAGATGTAAAGCGATGTTAAGGCGTTTTTTGCTCTTGCAGGACCAAAGTATAAACACGACCTTGGTTTAAAAATTATTCACTCAACTCCTTGAGGAAAATCTCGTATTTTTTTAAATTCCGCAGCGAAATTTTGAATAGATACAGATGTCCTTTACATAATCTTACTCATACCCCGCTATACAGATGCTGTTTTATTCTTTAGTGTGAAGCAGAAGGATAATAAAAAAATGCCGCATGATGCGGACATCATGACAAAATAATAAGGAATTTATTGCATGTCTCAATTTAGTCAAGCTATACAACGTGCACGTCACTATCATCTCTCTGATATTCCTCAGCGCAGTGCACAGCGCTATCCACACAAACTTGCAATCGTTGATGGTCAAACACGATTGACCTTTCAGCAATTACACCAAGCGGTCGAACAAGTGGCGGCGTATCTTGCGCAACTGGGTTTAAAAAAATCAGATCGATTATTGCTACTGAGCCACAATTGTTGGCAGTTTCCAGTGATCCACTTTGCTGCGACGCGTTTAGGCGTGGTCACTGTGCCCGTCAACTTTATGCTAAATGAAAAAGAGCTCGCTTATATCTTAACGCATAGCCAATGTCGCATCGTATTTGCAGAAGATAGCTTAGCCAAAAATATTGAACAGGCTTGCCAACATGCTCAGCATCAACTGCAACACTTTTACAGCATTAACCTCAATCAAGTTGCATTAAATGCGCCATGGCAAGATTTTGAATTGACACTAGAGCAAAATTTACCGGTGTTGCCCGAACAAGACTTAAGTGCCTATGAACCCATTCGGATGATGTATACCAGTGGTACAGAGTCCTCACCCAAAGGAGTCTTACTCAACAGTGAAGCACTGATGTGGCAATATATGAGTGCAATTTTAGAAGGCGAAATGCAGCCGAGTGACCGTGAAATTCACGCCTTTCCGTTATATCACTGCGCACAATTCGATGCCTTTTTAAATGTCGATCTCTATCTCGGTGCAACCAGTTATATTTTAAGAGGCTTTGATCCAATTGAGGTGTTAGCGACCATTGAACAGGAAAACATTAATAAACTGTTTTGCCCACCAACGGCTTGGATTGCGCTCTTGAATTGCCCGCAGTTTACCCGCACTGATTTGAGCAGCCTCAACAAAGCCTATTACGGTGCTTCTGTGATGCCCAAAATTGTGATTCAACGTTTGCTGGAAAAATTACCTCACATTCGTTTTTGGCAATTTTATGGTCAAACTGAGATGGCCCCTGTTGCAACAGTGTTGTATCCAGAAGATCATGCTGACTTTGCAACGTCAGTGGGTAAACCTGTGTTACATGTGCGTAGCGCCATTATGAACCCACAAGGCCAATTATTAAATGTGGGCGAAGTGGGAGAGATTGTGCATCAGAGTCCACATTTAACTTTAGGCTACGCTGATGACGATGCAAAAACGGCACAAGCTTTTTCCCATGGCTGGTTTCATAGTGGTGACTTAGGTTACTTTGATGAGACTGGACATTTATACATTGTTGACCGTATTAAAGACATGGTCAAAACTGGTGGTGAAAATGTATCTACCCGTGAGGTGGAAGATGTAATTTATCGCTTTGCTGGCATTAAGGAAGTGGCCGTATTTGGTGTACCTCATCCTCATTGGATTGAAGCTGTCACTGCAGTGGTTGTCGCCCATGATGATTCGCTCTGTTTAGACAGTTTGATGCAACACTGTAAAGAAAATCTGTCACATTATAAGACTCCAAAACGTATCTTTTTGGTTCAAGAATTGCCTAAAAATGCCAGTGGTAAAATTCTGAAGCGCCAACTGCGTGATCAATATCATGAGCACTATAACCAAGAACAAAGTGCTTAAAGTATGTGTCAAAGTGAGTGCTTGCACTCACTCGCCACTTTGATGCAGATGTGCTTTATACTTTATATGCTCTTCGACCATTTCTGGTGATTTTTACTTATGAATAAAATGCTGCCTGTAGTTAGCCTAATTTTTTTAAGTTTCGCAGCGGGATGTGAAAAAAATGACATGCGTGAAACAACGCTTTCTCCATCATCGGAAAATTCAGTCAATAGCCAAGTTGCACAAGTGGATAGCCAAGTGAGTACTGCCTTTCAACAGGCAGATGAAAAAATTACCCATTTCCTCGACCAACTTGAGAATCCAGACCTTGCCATATCGGTAAAAGAAAAGATTTTGTGCCAAGACTTTCCACGCGTTTACCAACAGGACTATATCCCCGCTTTAACGAAATTGAGTTCTGAAAATACCCAACCTCAACAGCTGCAACAAGAGCTAGAATTTACCCTCAACTATTATCAACAGATGCTGCAAATTCGCTGTCCTTAAGCTCAAAATATTCAAAGCCGACCTTAATGTCGGCTTTGAACGTAAAAAGATTTAATGTTGATGCTTGGGTAAAAATACGGTCATTAAACCAAGCAGAGGTAAATATGCACAGAGCTGATAGACCAAGACAATGCCATATTGATCAGCCAACATCCCTAAGCCTGCTGCTGCAATTCCACCAATTCCAAACATGACCCCAAACATTAAACCCGAAACGAGTCCCACACGGCCAGGCACAGCTTCTTGTGCATACACCACCATGGCAGAAAAAGCCGAAGAAATAATAAAACCAATAATGAGTGATAAAATCACGGTCCAAGTTAAATTCACATACGGCAAAGCCAAAGCAAATGGAATGATCCCCAAGAAGGACACCCAAATCACCGCTTTGCGACCGATTCTGTCACCAATGGGGCCACCCATAAACGTCCCCAAGGCAACGGCTGCTAAAAATACAAATAAATAAAGCTGGGCTTGCTGTAAGGCTAGGTCAAACCGTTGTATTAAATAGAAGGTGTAGTAATTCGTCATGCTGGCAATATAGGTAAATTTCACTAACATGAGTAGCGCAATTACCCCCAGAGCACGATATAAAGTCAGCCCTTTTAAACCTTGTAGTTTAGGCTGATTACTCTTAGATGCCTGTTGAGTTTGTCTGACCACCCATTGACTCACCTTGGTTAATAAGACAATTGCAAATAGTGCAAAACCCATAAACCATGCCACAGCACTTTGTCCACTAGGCACGACAATAGCTGCGGCAAGCAGTGGTCCTACTGCCGAACCGCTGTTACCACCAACCTGAAAAGCAGACTGTGCAGTCCCAAAACGGCCACCTGATGCCATACGTGCTACACGTGAGGCCTCCGGATGAAATGTTGAAGACCCAATACCAATAAGCATTGCAGAGATAAGCAAAACAGAAAAGTGGTGTGCAACAGCCAAAAGGGCAATACCGACTAAGGTCACACTCATGCCGATCGGAAGTAAGTACGGCAAGGGGTGCTTATCCGTATACAATCCAACACAGGGCTGTAATAGCGAAGCCGTCAACTGATAGACCAAGGAGATGAGGCCAATTTGTGCAAAACTTAAATTAAAGTCTGCTTTAAGCATAGGATAGATGGCAGGTAGCACAGCTTGAATTAAATCATTCAGAAGATGAGCAACAGCAACAGCAGCAACCATCGATACGACCATGTTCTGAGGTTGCTTTGAAACTGTAGATTGTGATGTAGACATAGAATCGTCCATGAAGACTAAAAAGATGAATTAAACAGGCTTAACGATGTACTTAGCATAGCCTGAATCACAGCAATACCCAAAAAATTACCCCTCTTTTTTAACTCTTTCATCAATTACAGAACTAAAAAAAGCACATTCATCTGTGCTTTTTTTCTGTTCCGCTGCGAAATTTAAAATTAATGCAGTTGCTCTAAAAACTGTTTAATTTTGTCAAATTTTTCATCATCTAAATCTTCAACACTCATACGGATCGATACGACCGTTTTTCCTTTTAAACTTTCTGAACATTTAATCGAACCAAATTTTTTTCCACTAGTTGTAAGTAAACTGTGTTGTTCGGGCTTATTCTTGACTTCATGCTTAACAGGGGAGTCTTGCTGTCGTTCATGTATGGGATCTATGCTGAGCTGAGGATTCTTTTCGGCAAACAAGGCATGTACATGCTGCTCAAACTGTTTGATGAAATGTGTATTACGGCGTTTGAGCTGTGGAAACTCATGAATAAAATACTGATTCCACACAAGCTGTAATTGCTGTAATGCGCGTTGTTGACCGATTTGCTCGTTCGCTCTATTCAAAGCAGTCTTTAACAAACTTGCGCCTGAACCACTGAGCGCATCAGGCATATGTTGTAAGTCTTCAGCAATAAATGCAGGCAAATCAAATAAACTGATTAAGCGATAATATTTATTTCGAGAAATATTGAATTTTTCTGTCATAAACTCGACGTTATCAATCGGATAACCAAAGCGCTCACAATTATTTACTAATGCATGGGCGATTTCATAGTCGGATAAATCAGCTCGGTTAATATTATCAACTAATGCAGTGAGTGCCGCTTTTTCATCACTGATGTCTTTCACTAGACAATCAATGTCCTTGAGCTTTAATACGTCACGTACTGCCTGAAGACGTCGTTCTCCTCCAATCAGCTCATAACGTCCATTTTTAGGTCTGACGACAATAGGATTAATTTGACCATGCTGACGGATGTTATCTGCAAGTTGTTGTAGTTCATTTAAATCCAAAGCAGCAACTAAGCGCGGTTGGTATGGAGAAGGATCAATGAAATCCACGTCAATGCGCTTTAAAGCAACACCATATTGATTGCCAAGTTGAGCTCGACGTTGCACGGGAGACAAATATTCATCGCTCAGTTGTGATTCTTGCTGTAGATCAGTTGATTGATGTATTTTCTTTTCCTGTTTCTGCTTATTCAGGAGTTGATTAAATTTTGACATCTACACGTTCTCCTTAAGCAACCTTTTGTTGTTTGTACTGCTGCTCTAACAGATCAACAATACGATCAATGGCTTCGACAGCAGGGGCCTTCGCCGGTGCTAAGTCATAAATAGACATCTTAGTGATCGCAGCTTGTTCAAATACAGCAGATTGAGGAATAAGAATAATTTCAGGATGAATCACACGATTTTCTAGTACTACGGTTGTGAATTCATCCTCTAACTGCTCCTTCATATTTTTATCAGCTAATTGATTTTTCTTAAAGAAATTCAATACTGGACATAAAATTTTTAATTCAGGATTAATACGATCTAAGCTGTCCATCGCATCTAAAATTTTCTCAAATCCTTCAATAGAGTATTGTCCTTGGGCAGGTAAAATAAAGTTATTTACTGCCACTAAGGCATTAAAGGTCAGAGTCTCAATTTCAGGTGGACAATCAATCAAAATGAAATCGTAATCAGATTCAATACGACCTAAAATACGTGACAAAATTTCATTTGGGATTGGACTGTTACGTTGTAAGTTCCGTGCTGCATCGCCAATGCGTTTTGAACTTGGTAACAAACTCATATTTTTAAAACGTGTTTGTTCACCTTTTAAAATCGCCAAGTTGGCGTCAAACTTTTTATAATCATCAAACAAATCTGCTACTGAATAAGCCAATTCAACTGCAGGTTTAATACTAATATGGTTACTGGCATTACATTGGGCATCTAGATCAACGACGAGTACTTGGTAACCTCGTGCAGCTAAAGCAACTGCAACATTGACGGTAATAGTTGTTTTTCCTACACCACCTTTGTTCTGTGCAATTGCAGTTTTCAATGCTTGATTCCCGTTCATAACAATACCTAGAGTCTATATTTTTGTGCTGAAATGAATCTAAGTATTTTTTGAAAAAAAAGCAATGTGTTTAAAGGAATTAAGCTATGAGTGGCTAATTTTTGAAAATAATTTCGTAGCGAAATTTAATAAGTTGTGTATCTGATTGTTGACTCAATTTGTTCGTTAGTGATCATTTTTTTGGTTAGAAGCTCAATATTATGTAAATAATCTTCTAAAGTTTTCAGTTTTCAGTTTTCAGTTTTCAGTTTTCAGTTTTCAGTTTTCAGTTTTCAGTTGAGTCTATTTGGTTACCTATATTTGTGCCTTTCAATTTGAATATATCTAACTTTTATTCTTTTGGTTGCAATTGACATTTTCTTTAAATTTAAAACTGTGGATAAATCTATATGAACTGACTTAATTTGTAAAGAAATTTAAATTCAAATTAGCGTTGATTGTGGATAAAACAAGCTTAATTTTAAATTAAGGCAATATTTAATTTGTGGAAAACACAGTTTTTTAAAAGTTATCCACAGATAAATGCTTTTTAAATTTATTTTAAATTTATTTTAATGTTTTTAAGCTAAGCTGAAAATCAAGCCCAGTAAGGCTTTCAGCGGACATAAAGATAGTTTTTCACTACTTCAAAGATAGTTTTTCACTACTTCAAAGATAGTTTTTCACTACTTCAAAGATAGTTT
>CAVBYE010000112.1:0-8224 GCA_963599285.1 Bacteroidaceae bacterium
TATTTTTAGGGGATTAAAATATTTCAAAATACGGTTATTAAAATAGAGCTAGCACATGGTGCGCCCTGCCTAGACTAGCATTCACCCTTATGGACTTGTAGGTGAAAACAGGCAAAAGATTGGTTGAAATCATTGTATACTAGGCTTTTCGTTTTGAAGTCTAACTATTCCCCACTTTGGGGCAGTGAAACACAATGTCTACTTTATTACTGATTACCTCTGCACCCACCTCCATTCATGCTTGGCATGCGCTTGGACTTGCACAGGCTTTACATCAAAAACAGGTCATGTTCCGGGTTTTTTTCTATCAAGACGGGGTCAACGTGGCCAATACCTTACAATGGCAACCTGATGACCAACGTAGTTTGATGCGCGAATGGCAAAAACTGGCCATCCGCTTACCTGTGTGTGTGAGTGCAGCCCTCGGGCGTGGCATCAGTGACCCCGAGAATGCACAACGTCATCAACTGAGCCAACACAATTTGGCTGAAGGCTTTGAGTTGGTCGGATTGGGTGAACTTGCCGATGCGTTACAAACTGCTGAACGTGTCCTTCAATTTTAAGCTGTTGTTTAAGTAACAGTACGACTTTTAAAAGGTAACTTGTGTGAAATCTGTTCTCGTCATTTTAACTCAAGCCAATTTAAGTAGTGTGCAGGTTCATGAAAGCCTATCTGCTACTATGGTCTTGGCCACCTTTGGCGCCGAAGTCAAAGTGTTATTACAAGGCGCGGCATTAAGCTTACTTAAAACTGATTTAGCGTTTAATGGTTTAGAGCATGCCTTTAAAGTGGCCTCAAATATGGTCGATAGTTTTGAGTTTTATGACCTCAGCCCTATTTTGGTTGAAGCCGGTGATCAACAATCACCTTTTGTTCAAGCAAGTGAGCAGGAACTGGAATTTATTCAATTAAATGCTGAATTTTTACAGCAATTTGACCATGTTTTATATTGGTAACTGAGCTATGTCATCGTGTTTATATTTAATTCAATCTGATTATGGGCAAACCCCACATGTGCTCAGCAAACTGCGTCAAACCTATCAATCAGGTGATGCGGTGGTCTTAATGGGTGAGTCGGTGTTGTGTATCGATCAAACACTGCCTGATTTTAGCGTCTATATATTAGCGCATGACGCACAGGCACTTATCAGTCTTCCTGCTCAAGTGCAGGTATTATCCTATTCGCAATTTGCCGATCTTTGTTTGGCATATACACGTTGTATTCGTTTGAAATAAGGGTTGATCATGAATTTGGAACTCGACCAAGATGGTCATTTAGTGGACTATACCGTATGGAATGAAGCTGTCGCACAGCAATTAGCCCAGAGTTTAGAGCTCTGTTTAGAACCTTGGCATTTTGAAGTTTTACACGCTGTGCGCCAATTTTATCAACAATTTGGCCATTCACCTGCGACACGTCCATTGATTAAATTTCTCATGAAAACCGTTAGTTCAGAGATCAATAATGCCGTGCTGCAAGAGCGTTTTCAGACCGGTTTAGTGGCACGCCATTTAAGCCGTTTGGCTGGCATTCCTAAACCCGCCAATTGTCTTTAGCTCCTATGCGCATTGTTTTCAATGCGCAGTGTTTCACATTTCGCGGTTTTCTGCGGCAAATGCTCTTCAATACTGTCGCGTATTGAATGCAAAAGCAGTAGACTGATCTTTATAGTTTTTAAGTTTTACTTCGTTCTTCAGTGATGTCACGTCAGCGTAAACTACATCTTCCGATCGGTGCCCATCTCATCGTTAAACACTTAGGCTATTCACATCACGGTATCTACGCCGGTCGTGGCCGCGTCATTCATTATTCTGGTTTTGCACATCTTTTTAAAAAACACCCGATTGAAATCACAAGTTTAGATCGCTTTAGTCATGGCAAAAGAATTCATATACAAGATTATCCTGCACCCAAATATCGTGGTCGGGCGGTGGTACGACGTATGCGCTCACGGATGCATGAAAATCATTACCATTTGATTATTAATAATTGTGAGCATTTATGTACATGGGCGGTGACTGGCGTAGAAAGCAGTCCGCAGGTGCTTCAAATGATGCATCGTTTGACCACCATTGGCTATATCAGCTCGATTTTAAGTTATATGAATGGGCTATTTTTGACCCTCACCACCACCTGTTTTGCTTTAGTGTTTTATATCAAGAAAAAGCTACGTGATAAAGCCAAAGCGATTCATACATTAAAGCAAATGCACAAATAAAAAGGCCCCACCGAAGTGGGGTTACGAGAAAAGTATTCTTTTTGATCATATTAACATTACAAAATTCATTTAATCTGTCAACTGAATCACAATTTAAATTGCGACATCTTCGACTAAAGTTCGCCCTTTAAACTGCGAACTCGTGTCGGCAGTACACATTTTTGTTATAGTCGCCCCTCTACATCTTCATGCCTTGCTTGTGTGTCATGCTGCAATTTCAACCTGCTCAACAGACCGTTATTGAACTTAAAACTGGACAACATGCCTGCCTTGCCCCTGCGGGCAGCGGCAAAACAGCAATTCTAACCGAGCGTATTGTGCATGCTTTAGCGCATGGCAGAGCTGCAGAAGAAATGTTGTGTTTGACCTTTACCAATCGTGCAGGGTTGAATATGCGTGAACAGATTGCCAAGCGCCTAGAGAAGGTGCCCGAACAGCTGTTTATTGGCAATTTGCATGCCTATGCCTTTCGACAGTTATCCACACAGTATCGAAAAAAACACATGAATCTCATGGATTCTCGTTTGCAAGCCCAGTTGCTTGAACAGGCCATGCAGCAACTTGATTATGTACTCAGCCAATCAACTCACTATATTCAAGATGAGTGGATGGCCTGCTATCGGCATTATGATTTAAATCTTGAGCCTTTAGTGGATTTAGATCCGCAACGTCTGCAACACGCCCACAGTGCAATTTTTAAGCGCAAACCCTATCAGGCATGGCAAATTGAAAAAATTCGCCAATTAATTCTCCCTCTACTCAGTGACGCGCGCAGCTTACTCAAAGCCCCGCAAAAACACTATATTCGTCAACAGTTACGCAGCCTTGATCAAAATATTACCGCCCAAGATCTAAATTATGCCTTTGCATGTAGTGTGTATGTGCATAGCCAGTACCAAGAACTGAAACAGTATTATCAATATTATGATTATGATGATTTAATTTTAGATACCTTGTTACAGCAAGCGCATCATCCAAAGCGGCACTATAGTTGGCTGCAAATCGATGAGGTGCAAGATTTATCACCTTTGCATTGGTTATTACTGGATTATTTAAAGGCACCAAATGCGCATATCGTGTTTTTTGGCGATATTCATCAGTCGATTTATCGGTTTTTAGGTGCATCGATTGAACTGACCCAAACTCATTTGGGTGAACAGGTCCATTATTTACAGCATAACTTTCGTAATCCAGCCAACCTTGTTGAATTGGCCAATGCCTATAGCACGGCAAATTTTGACGCGAAGTGGGTCTACCCCGCTCAAGCCACGAAATTAGCCGACCCACACGCCTTATTGCATTTACACCGCGCAGACGACCAACAACATTTTCAGGCGTTGCTCGAACTGATTCAGCAAGCCCGTGCACAAAAATACACCAGCGCCATTTTACTCCCCACCAATACACAGGCAGATGAGTTTGCGCGCTATTTACAGCAGCATCAGCTCGAATATTTTGCCGTCACTCAGCATGACTTACTCAGTTGTGAGCTGTTTTTAGATCTGCTCGCATGTTTGAGCAGTATCCTTGACCCACAGGATCAAGCCGCGTGGGCACGCCTCTTGTGGCGCTTTGGTCGCATTGAACAGCAGAAGCCCCGTCATTTGGCACATTTGAATGCCCCATTTGCAGCAATTAAATTACAACATGACCTTGCTGCACATGGTTTGACTGTCGCAGATTTTCAGCAAGTCCCTGATGGCTATCAACATCGACTTGATTATTTAGTGGCGCTATATGAACAGCAAAAATTTCTGTTTGTGGACACCGAAACCACAGGCTTAAATCCAATTGAAGATGATATTGTTCAAATTGCTGCAGTGAACTCAAATCAAGAATTAGATTTATATTGTTGGACGGATCAAGATTTAACGCCTAGCCAAGACATTCATCATATTGATGCAGAGCTGTTAGCACGCAAGGGATTAGACCGCTCCACCCAACTGCACCAGTTTGTACAATTGAGTCAATCCCATGTTCTTGTTGCACACAATTTAGCCTTTGATGCGCAAATGCTGATTGAAAATTTACGTCGTTCTGTGCCCCAGCTTGTGCCTCAATTTGTTCAGCAAGATAAGTTTTGCACCCTGCACTTAACACAACAGCTGTTTCCTGAACTTAACAGTTATGCCTTAGCAGATTTACTTGCGTATTTTGAACTTGAAGGCATAAACAGTCATAATGCCTTAGATGATGTTAAAGCAGGTGTACATCTGCTTGAGCATCTGTGTGGGCATATTCGTCAGCAACAGCCCCGTTTTCAAGCCCTCTACCAACGCAGCCAAGCCTGTTTAACTGAATTTAATCGTCTGTTTAGCCCGCTTTATCAGCGCTTAAAACACCAAATCCAAGCAGATGCGACCTTTAAAGTGCAAGATTTTATTGCAACTTATTACCAGTACATTCAGACGCATCTGCCTGAACTTGCACAAAGCTATAGCACAGCAGAGCTGCAACAATTGCAGCAAAAACTGACTCGCCATGCCACGTTGCATTTTGAGCAGTATGCCGCTGCAGAGTATTGGCCCAAGCTGTTGAACTTTTACCGTACAGCCAAAGAGTCTGATCTGATCACGCCAGATGACTATGTGATTGTGAGCACCATGCACCGTGCTAAGGGCTTAGAGTTTGATCAAGTCATTTTACCGAGCCTCACTGATCGTCATTTTCCAAGTTACCCCGTCCTCAAAAAAATGCAGGCCGACCAGCCTGTGCATCGTCACGAAGGTCAACACTTATGGCAAGAGCAGCAGCGACTGTTGTATGTCGCCCTCACCCGAGCTAAACAGCAATTGGTGATCGCGACTTATAGCCATAAAATCGCTGAACAAAAATATGCCAAGCCCCCTGTACATCGTATTACACCGTTGTTGGATGAATTTCAGGATTACTTTGTGGCGATTTAATCGACCTCACCCAAGTCAGGATTATGCTGTTTATTTAACGGAATTGACCATTTTTCTGCTGAATCAGCTCAGGTAAGTCTGCATAACCCAAAGAGCTAAAGGTTTCATGCTCTAACATTCTAACAATGGTATCTAAGGCAAGATCATTATTTTGCACCCCAAATGGCTCTTCGAGTTCTGCACTGAGTTCTTCTAAACCTAAAAACATATAGGCAATTAAGCCAACCAAAATGGGGGTCCACCAACCTAAGCTTGCTTCTAAACTAAAAGGTAAGATTAAACAGAAGGTATATACCGCACGGTGCAACAATACCGAATAAGAAAATGGTAATGGCGTGGATAAAATCCGATCACAGCCGCCTTGAATATTACCTAAACTAAATAAATGTAGGGTGAGATGTTGATAGATAATATCGCTCATGCGGCCTTGTTCATATTCATCTACCAAAAGCTTTTGCATCTGTTCTAAGACCCATTGTGCTGGATTGACTTGATTCCTTAAAGCAAGCCACTCCTGTTGACTAAAGCCTAAAGCATTGGGATCTAAATGAATCGCAAGTTGCTGCCCTCGTAAGCGATCACGCAGCAAATGATTAAACAGCAATGTGCGCTGTAAGAGAATTTCTCTTAATTGAGGGGAAAGAATATGTGTGTCACGATTTAAGTGGCGTATGGTGGCAATTAAATGTCCCCACAGTTTACGTCCTTCCCACCAACGGTCATAACAGGCATTATTACGAAAGCTTAAAAAAATCGACAGAATCACCCCAAAAATCGTAAAGCCAATGGCCGGTACCGCAGGCAAATGCCAATAACTCGAATGACTTAAATACACCAATACAGCCGACACCAACATCACAAACACTAAAGCAGGCAATACTTTAGGAAGCACCGTCCCTTGCCAAGCCAAAAGTAAACTCAAACGAGTCTCATTGTTGCGAACAATCATAACACCACAATTCCATGTATAAAAAAGCCCAACTTGCGTTGGGCCTTTTACTGTATTTAAAATTATTTCGCTGGTTTAAAGCTGTCTTTTAAATCCAAAATACGGTTAAACACCGGTTTTTCGCTGCTGTGATCATGTTGATCAGCTACGAAGTAACCTTCACGTTCAAATTGGAAACGATCTTCAGGCTGTGCCGTTGCAAGCGCAGGCTCAACAATCGCCTCAACCACTTTAAGTGATTCAGGGTTTAAGTTCGCAAGGAAATCATCACCCACTTCAGGATCAGATTCAGTGAATAAACGGTCATAAATGCGCACTTCAGCTTTGACGCCTTTGCTTGCAGATACCCAATGAATTACGCCTTTCACCTTACGACCTTCAGGGTTTTTACCTAACGTTTCAGGATCGATTGAACATTTCAGCTCAACCACTTCACCGTTTTCATCTTTAATCACTTCATCGCATTTAATCACATAGGCGTGACGTAAACGTACTTCACCGCCTGGGATTAAACGTTTAAAGCCTTTTGGTGCCACTTCTTCAAAGTCTTTACGATCAATAAAGATTTCTTGTGTCAGTGGAATGATACGCTCGCCCATGTCTACGTTTGGATGACGTGAATGCGTTAAGTCCATGTCCGCAGGCAAGTTGGTGAGCGTCACTTTAAGTGGATTCAATACCGCCATACCACGTGCCGCAGTATTTTCTAAAGATTGACGGATACAGAATTCAAGCATCGCTACATCAACAATACTGCCATCGACTTTGGTGACACCAACACGCTTACAGAAATCACGTAAACCTTCAGGCGTGAAACCACGGCGACGCATACCTACAACAGTTGGCATACGTGGGTCATCCCACCCTTGTACAAAACCACCTTCGACTAAACGACGTAATTTACGTTTAGAGGTAATCGTGTAGTCTACATTTAAGCGGCTTGATTCGTACTGACGCGGTACAGACGGTGATTGTACTTTTGCCACAACCCAGTCATAGAATGGGCGGTGATCGACAAACTCAAGCGTACATAATGAATGGGTAATGCCTTCAATCGCATCTGATAATGGATGCGCATAGTCATACATTGGGTAGATTTTCCAAGTATCGCCCGTTTGGTGATGCTCAGAGTGCAAAATACGGTACATAATTGGGTCGCGCATATGTACGTTTGGTGAGGTCATGTCAATTTTAGCACGCAGTACCGCTTGACCTTCTGCATATTCACCGCTGCGCATTTTTTCAAAACGCTCAAGGTTTTCTTCAACAGTCGCATCACGTTGTGGTGAGTTTTTACCTGGCTCAATAAAGTTACCGCGGTTTAACTTAATTTCTTCTGGGCTTTGTAAGTCCACATAGGCATCGCCTTGTTTGATCAGTTGCACAGCCCATGTGTACAGTTGATCGAAATAGCTTGATGCATAACGCGGTGCGCCGTCCCATTCAAAGCCTAACCATTTTACGTCGTTGGCAATCCCATCTACATATTCTTGTTCTTCCGCATCTGGATTGGTGTCATCGAAACGTAAGTTACATGCACCGCCAAACTCTTCGGCAATACCAAAGTTTAAGCAGATTGCTTTCACGTGACCAATATGTAAGTAACCATTTGGCTCAGGCGGGAAACGCGTCACCACTTTTTGCGTACGACCCTCGGCCAAGTCATCCGTAATCACTTGACGAACAAAGTCTAAGCCTGGCTGTTGTTCTTGCTGCGCAGCATCGACTGAGGCATTGGTATTGGGCAGAGAGGCAACAACATCATTTGGCTTCATCACAGTAAAATCACTTCTAAAATAAAAAATTAGGATAATTAAAACGCGTTTTTAAGTTTTTCACAAAGAAAATCACGTTTTTTGCTTGCTATGTAGTTTACAGTTTGCTTATGCTTCTCTCAACCAAAAAACCCATGGCTTTAGTGTCCATGTTTAGGAGATAACCCAATGAGTTTTCCTCAAGTTGAATTAAACACCAATAAAGGCCGTGTTGTTCTTGAACTTAACACAGAAAAAGCACCAAAAACTGCTGAAAACTTCTTACAGTACGTACGTGACGGTTTTTATGACGGCGTAATTTTCCACCGTGTGATTGATGGTTTCATGGTCCAAGGCGGCGGCATGGACGAAAACTTCAAAGAAAAAGCAACACG
>CAVBYE010000113.1:0-8156 GCA_963599285.1 Bacteroidaceae bacterium
CTTACCAAACAGATAGTTTGGGGCAACCGGTCAGTGGCATCTTGGTATCAGAAGACGTTTATCCTGTAGAACGTGAATTGTACCTAGGGGCTGTTGTCGACCGTTCAAGTCGTCGTGTGACTTTTATGGCCTCCACTGAAGGTGGGGTTGAAATTGAAAAAGTCGCCGAAGAAAGCCCTGAAAAAATCATTAAAGTCGAAGTCGATCCTTTGGTGGGGTTATTGCCGTTCCAAGCGCGTGAAACAGGCTTTGCTTTAGGTCTTAAGGACAGTCAAATTCATCAATTTGTCACCATTATGACCGGTGCTTATCAAGCTTTTGTTGACAATGACTTTGCCTTATTTGAAATCAACCCATTGTCTGTGCGTGAAAATGGTGAAATTCTTTGTGTTGATGCCAAAGTGGGGATTGATTCTAATGCCTTATACCGCCTACCTGAAATTGCGGCACTGCGTGATAAATCGCAAGAAAATGAACGCGAATTACGTGCCTCAGAACATGATCTAAACTATGTCGCACTCGAAGGTAATATTGGCTGTATGGTCAATGGTGCAGGGCTTGCCATGGCCACTATGGACATTATTAAATTGTATGGGGGGCAGCCGGCAAACTTCCTCGATGTCGGTGGTGGTGCAACCAAAGAACGGGTGATTGAGGCGTTTAAAATTATTTTGGCGGATACTTCAGTTCAAGCCGTACTGATTAATATCTTTGGCGGCATTGTGCGTTGTGACATGATTGCGGAAGCGATTATTGCAGCGGTGCGTGAGGTGGAGGTGACCATTCCAGTGGTGGTGCGTTTAGAAGGGAATAATGCAGAACTTGGTGCCAAACTGCTCGATGATTCAGGCTTAAAGTTGATTTCAGCACATAGTCTTGCCGATGCAGCACAAAAAGTCGTGGCAACCGTAGCCGCATAAGGAGAATAAGAATGAGCGTACTGATTAATAAAAATACTCAAGTGATCGTGCAAGGCTTTACAGGTAAAAATGGCACTTTCCACTCTGAACAATCGATTGCTTATGGCACCAAAGTGGTCGGTGGGGTGACACCGGGTAAAGGCGGGCAGCGTCATTTAGATCGACCAGTGTTTAATACCATGAAAGAGGCGGTACGAGAGACAGGCGCCAATGCCACCTCGATTTACGTACCGGCACCCTATGTACTCGACTCGATTATTGAATCCATCGACTCAGGGATTGAACTCATTGTGGTTATTACCGAAGGCGTTCCGACACTCGATATGCTGAAGGCCAAACGCTACTTAGAAAATTATGGCAATGGCACACGCCTGATTGGGCCAAACTGTCCGGGGATTATTACACCGGGGGAATGTAAAATTGGCATTATGCCAGGGCATATTCATCAGCCAGGCAAAATTGGCATTATTTCCCGTTCAGGCACATTAACGTATGAAGCCGTATCACAGACCACTAAACTCGGTTTAGGCCAATCGACCTGTATTGGTATTGGTGGTGACCCGATCCCGGGCATGAACCAAATTGACTGCTTAAAACTGTTTGAAGAAGACCCACAAACCGAAGCCATCATTATGATTGGTGAAATTGGCGGGACTGCTGAAGAAGAAGCGGCTGAATATATTCAGTCTCATGTGACCAAGCCTGTGGTGGGTTATATTGCAGGGGTAACAGCACCTAAGGGTAAGCGTATGGGCCATGCAGGGGCGATTATTTCAGGTGGTAAAGGCACAGCGGAAGAAAAATTCGCGGCCTTTGAACGAGCAGGGATGGCCTATACCCGTAGTCCAGCAGAATTAGGCTCAACCATGCTCTCTGTATTAAAAGACAAGGGACTGATTGACCCTGCCATTGCCTTGACCTAAAAACGACAGGCAAAAAAAATACGCAACGATTGGGGTAATCATTGCGCAATAAAACGAATCTCACAACAATGTAGATTCAGTGGTGTACATTGATCAACTCACTGAGCTGATAGAATGATAATAGAAAAATCAGGCTGAAATTTCAGCATGAGTTGAGTAAGTAAGTGTCAAATTGGGTTAAGAAATTCAGCAGAATGTGAAGAATACAGCGTCATTGTGAAGCTTAATCGACTCGATATTGGTATAAAAAAAGCCCTTCCATGAGGAAGGGCTTTGTTTTAACGATAAAATTAGAAGCGGAATACGCCTAAACCTGATTTCACTTCGTCAAGTGTTTGTTGCGTAATGTCACGGCATTTGTCTGTACCGTGTTTTAAGATGTCCATAATGTAATCAGGATCTTTCGCCAGTTCAATACGACGCTCACGAATTGGTCCGATCAACTCTTTTAACACGGCTTCTAAGCGTTTTTTCACGGTACCATCACCTAAACCACCACGACGGTAGTGCGCTTTCAGCTCTTCAACTTCTTCTTTATTTGGATCAAAGGCATCAAGGTACGTAAATACGACGTTACCTTCGACTTGGCCTGGATCTTCAATGCGTAAGTGGTTTGGATCGGTGTACATCGCATTCACGGCTTTTTTAATGTCTTTATCTGTAGCATCTAACACAATGGTGTTGCCTAAAGATTTTGACATTTTCGCTTTACCATCAAAGCCCGGTAAACGGCCTACATTTGACAATAATGCTTTACACTCTGGTAGGAGCTCCTGACCCATTTGACGATTTAAGCGACGTACCAACTCGTTGGTTTGTTCAATCATTGGAATTTGGTCTTCACCCACCGGCACCACAGTCGCTTTAAATGCGGTGATGTCGGCAGCTTGTGCCACTGGGTAGCATAAGAAGCCTGCAGGAATGTCACGTTCAAAACCACGCATCTGAATTTCAGATTTAATGGTTGGGTTACGCTCTAAACGCGATACAGTGACAAAGTTAAGATATAACATGGTCAGTTCGTTGAGGGCAGGTAAGCTCGATTGCACACAAATCGTCGTTTTTGTTGGGTCAATACCAACAGCAAGGTAGTCGGTCGCCACTTGAATAATATTGTTGCGTACTTTTTCAAAGTTATCGGCATTGTCCGTGAATGCTTGTGCATCGGCCAACAATAAATGTTGATGATGTGAATCTTGTAAACCTACACGTGAACGTAATGAGCCTACAAAGTGGCCTAAATGTAATTGTCCAGTCGGACGGTCGCCAGTTAAAATTACTGGACGATTATCTGGAGTAGTCATGCTGTCTTCCAAGTCGTTGTCGTGCATCTAGATACGGATGAATGCCGACATTGTACGGCATAATATTTGGTTATGTCAGGCATTAATAAAAACTCGCTGTAAATATGTACATAATCATTGAACAAATAGGGTGGTGTTTTTATAGGCAGGGTTTTAAACTCAATTTAAAGCACAACTAGGATTATAAGAATGGCAACGGGTTTATTATTATTGCTCGATGATATCGCCACGATTTTAGATGATATTGCCGTCATGAGTAAAATGGCTGCCAAAAAAACCGCAGGGGTATTAGGCGATGATTTGGCCCTAAATGCCCAGCAAGTCAGTGGGGTACGTGCTGACCGTGAATTGCCTGTGGTGTGGAGTGTGGCCAAAGGCTCATTCATGAACAAGCTGATTTTGGTGCCTTTGGCTTTGCTGATTAGCTGGTTGGCGCCTTGGTTGATTACGCCGTTATTAATGCTAGGTGGACTATTCCTCTGCTATGAGGGGGTAGAAAAAGTTTTACACTCCTTACATAAACCTAAAATGCAAACAGCAGCAGCGGCTGAACAACGTGCGATGCAAATCGAAACCGATTTAGTCAGTATGGAAAAAGAAAAAGTCAGTGGTGCAATTCGCACAGATTTTATTTTATCTGCTGAAATTATTGTCATTACCCTCGGGACAGTGGCCACCGCCAGCTTTATGACTAAACTCAGTGTATTGAGTGTGATTGCAATTGTCATGACCATTGGGGTTTACGGCATTGTGGCGTTAATTGTGCGTATTGATGACATGGGCTTGTATTTAACCCAGCAAGTGTCCAGTTTTAAACAGCGTTTAGGGCGTGGCTTGTTAGGTTTTGCACCTATTTTAATGAAAATTTTAACCATTGTTGGCACCTTAGCCATGTTTTTAGTGGGCGGTGGCATTATTAACCATGCCATTCCGGTGATTCACCACTTTACCGAAGATTCAGTTGAATATGTCTCGGCCTTACCCAGTATTGGCAGCATTATTGGCGCTTTAACCCCAACTTTAATTAACTTTGTGGTGGGTATTGTGGCAGGCTGTATCGTGATGGCCGTGGTGACATTAATCAAGAAAATTTGGCCGCGTAAACAGTCTTAAACATCGGTCAAGCAGAATAGGAGCAAAGCATATGCAATGGAAAGGACGTCGCGTCAGTTCAAATGTCGAAGATCGCCGTGGTGGCGGTGGGGTAAAGGCTGGTGGCATTAGCATTTTAGGTTTGGTGGTGGCCTTTGTGGCATGGCAATTTTTTGGAGTTAATCCACAGCAGGCCTACCAAGCCACCAAAGCGGTGACAGCGGGTGGACAGGGCACAGCAGTCGGACTCGACAACCCTACCCCACAGCAGCAAGAAGCAATGGAATTTGTTGGTACAGTTTTGGCCGATACCGAAGATACTTGGACGCAAGTTTTTCAACAGCAGGTTGGACAGCCTTATCAGCCGCCTAAGTTAGTGATGTTTAGTGGTGCCGTCAATTCAGCTTGTGGTATGGCGCAGTCGGCGATGGGGCCTTTTTATTGTCCTGCTGATCAAAAAGTCTATATTGACACTGCGTTCTTTAAAGACATGCGCACGCAAATGGGTATTACTGGAGAACAGAATCAGACTCAATTGTCACGTGATGACTTGGCAGGTGATTTTGCCCAAGCTTATGTGGTGGCCCATGAAGTGGGACATCATATTCAGACCATTTTAGGCGTCTCTAGCCAAGTGCAACAAGCACGTAGTCGGGCCAGTGAAGCACAGGGCAATGCATTGTCTGTACGCCAAGAGTTACAAGCCGACTGCTTTGCAGGGGTATGGGCGTATCACACCCATCAACGCACGCAATTCTTAGAGCAAGGTGATATTGCAGAGGCGATGGATGCTGCACATAAAATTGGCGATGATTATTTACAAAAACGTGCCCAAGGTTATGCAGTACCTGATAGCTTTACCCATGGAACGAGTGCACAGCGCATGCAATGGTTTGAGCGTGGCTTCAAAACAGGTGCAATGGCCGAGTGTGATACCTTTAATAACCCAATTTAAAGCTGAATGCATAAAGCAGGACATGATCCTGCTTTATTTTTTGCCCCTTAAATAGCATAAAAAATGCTAAAAATGAGGATATTTCCTTATCTATTGAGAAAATTAATATTTTATTACCCTGATGAAAAATAAAAAACGTTAAAATCAGCGAATTCGTCAATGTATCTGTGTTTGATATTTATTTTGGAGCTTGCTCACTCAGTGTTCCAAGATGAAGCCAATGAATGGAAGCGTCATGGGAAATTACTTTTTTCTGCAAGTTTTAACCGTTATTTTTGCACTCTCAATTGCCACCACTATTTTTAATAAGCGGGTATTGGGTTTTCCACAAGCCATTGGGGTACCCATTGTCTCAGCAATTTTTGTGTTTATTTTGCAATGGGGCGCGAGTCTGTTAAATGGTAATCCTTTTATTACCATTAATTTAGACAGTATTGAAGAAGCAGTGCGACACATTGATTTTTATGACTTTTTAATTAATGGTGTGATCTGCTTTATTTTAACCTCATCGGCATTAAAGTTTAAAGTTTCAGATTTACGTAGTCATTGGAAACCGATTGGGATTTTGGCCAGTATTGCGCTGGTATTGTGTGCGGTATTCTTTGGGGTCGCCTTATATGGTTATCAGTTCTTAATTGGGCATCAGGTCGATTTATTGGTGTTGCTACTCTTAGGTGCAGCACTCGGTGCAACTGACCCGATTGGGATTAAAGGCGTACTCAGCTCAGTGCGTGCACCGCATCACTTAATGGTTAAGCTTGAAGGCGAATCGCTATTTAATGACGCCATGTGTATTGCCGTATTTATGACACTGTTCAGTGTGTTACAAGGTGAAAACTTTACCATTTTAGGTGTATTAGAAACGCTGCTCTATGAAATTGTTGTGGCAGTGGTGATTGGCGCAGCCTTTGGACATGGTATTTTACGTTTGCTGCGTGGCAAACATGAAATGGAGTCACTGATTTTAACCACGGCTTTATTGGCCTGTGGTTCGTATTTGGTGGCCTTATTTGCCCATGCCTCAGCACCCATCGCGTGTGTGATTGGCGGCTTGATTGTGGGCAATAAATGGAAAGAGATTTTACAAGAACGTGAAATTCGTGAAGTGAATCATTTTTGGCATACAGTGGAAGGTATTATTAATTCGTTTCTATTTACCCTCATTGGTCTGGAGCTATTTATTTTAGATTTGAGCTTTAGTTTGGTGTTGGGTGGCATTGTTGCATTTCTGATTTTGCATGTATCACGTTTTGCAGCCAATTATTTATCTTTTACCTTTTTTCCAAGCTTCCGCAAAAAAAGCTACAACGGCAGTCTCACCATTTTATCTTGGGGCGGGGTGCGCGGTGGCATTTCCTTAGCCCTGATTTTGGCTGTGGCAAATCATGAGCAACTGAGTGAATACAGCAGTATTTTGATTGGTTATACCTTTATTGCTGTACTGCTCTCGGGCGTAGTTTGTGGCTTAGGTTTACCCGCGGTGATGAATGCGTTCTATTATAATCCGCATGAAGAAACCAAAGGCTTCAAAGGATGGTATCAGCGTATGTGTCACAAAATGAACCGTAAAGGTTTTCAATATATGGTTGGTGAAGATGCATATGGCAATGAAACCATTACGGTATATCAGCCAGAAAAACTGATTGATGAGCGTGCAGCAGATGGCGTGGCAGCGGTACATAATCCAGAAAAAGTCCACGAAGTGAAACGTTTAGAAAGCCCTGAGAATTTCTGATGCAACGTGTTGTCATAAGCAATGAACTGGCCCCCTATATTTTCACTGTAGTGGCACAGATACCAAGCGGTAAAGTCGCGACCTATGGGCAAGTGGCACGTTTGGCCGGACTGCCTCGTCATGCACGTTTGGTCGGTCGACTTTTAAAGCAATTAGATGCGGACAGTGAGCTACCTTGGCATCGGGTGCTGAATGCACAAGGGCAGTTACATGTACAGCAACTGGATATTGATGGTCAAAATCAACAGCAGGTGAAATTAATGGCTGAAGGCATCCTTGTGATCAATGGACGGGTTAAGCTGAAAGATTTTCTTTGGCAAGTAGAATCACCTCTCCCTTAGAGAGAGGTGAGTCGGGTTTGTTAAGGTTGGCGTACCACTAACACGGGAGTCGATCCTTCCGACAGCACACTTTGTGCGACACTGCCAAGGAACAGTTTTTTCAGTCCTGTGCGGCCATGTGAGCCAATGATAATGAGGTCAGCTTGGCTGTTTTGTGCAGCCTTGACAATTTCACGGTGAATCACTTGACCTTCAAGCAGTTGCGTTTCAACTTCAATGCCTTCATCGGCAAATTTTTGTTTGGCTTCAGCTAAAGATTCCACAATAGCACGACGTGCTCGTTCAATCATTTCATTGGTTTGGTCGCCTGAAATATATTCCGCTGCAATATAAGGGTCAAGGGCTAAGACCTGCGCCACAGTAACTTTCGCATTAAATGCTTTGGCAAAATTCGCAGCTTGCTTGACCGCAGCAAATGAGGTTTCTGAACCATCCACAGGGACAAAAATATGTTGATAGGCCATGTTCTTTTCCTTATTTTAAGTTTCATTTTGTACATCTTTTAGACCATACTAGCCTAATTTTTGTTTAAATAAAACCCAGTAAATTCATAGGAATAAGTTTGAGATCATCTTTTTCAAAAGCATTGTATGGATGTGTGGTGTTGTCTCAGTCTATGCGTCGAGCAAGTATAGAGATGTGCCAACTATCGTGGCACATAGCGGCTATAACCGAGTTTTTGGCTTAAGGCCAATTGATGCTGCGGAATAGTAAACACCCCTACAACATGACTGATCTTTCCGCAGACTTGTGGGAAGTCGAAGACTTTACTTTCGACACGTGCGTTATAAACCTGAATATGAGAGTTGGTCAGTTTGCCTTTTAATTGGGTCAGTACATCGTCTTTACTTGGACGTTGGCACTGCACTGTACCAAAGCTTTTATA
>CAVBYE010000114.1:0-8079 GCA_963599285.1 Bacteroidaceae bacterium
GGCATTTTCATACGCCGCTTTAGGGGCAATGTTACGTGGTAAAACGCTGTAATCGTTTTGTTCGTAGTGACGCTTAGTAATCTCTACAATTAACTGACCCGCACGCTCAAAGAGTTTTTTACGATTCGCATGCGTTGCAAGTGTAGAACCATTACCCGGTAAAGACAGACCCAATGCTTCAGTCAAACAGTTCATTGAGTTTGCAGTGAACATGCCTGAACATGAACCACAGGTTGGACATGCAGAACGTTCATATGCCTTTACTTCTTCGTCAGTGAAGTTGTCATCTGCGGCAACGATCATGGCATCGACAAGGTCGATCGCGTGTTCATCACCACGGATTTTCACTTTACCCGCTTCCATTGGGCCGCCAGAGACAAATACTACAGGAATGTTCAAGCGCATTGCCGCCATGAGCATTCCCGGTGTGATTTTGTCACAGTTCGAGATACACACCATGGCATCGGCACAGTGAGCATTGACCATGTATTCGACTGAGTCAGCGATTAAATCACGTGAAGGCAATGAATACAGCATGCCATCATGACCCATTGCGATCCCGTCATCGACTGCAATGGTATTAAATTCTTTTGCTACACCGCCTGATGCTTCAATCTGACGTGCCACCAGTTGACCTAAGTCTTTAAGATGAACGTGACCCGGTACAAACTGAGTGAATGAGTTCACGACTGCGATAATTGGCTTACCAAAGTCATCATCTTTCATGCCAGTTGCGCGCCATAAGCCACGCGCACCCGCCATGTTTCTTCCGTGTGTCGATGTTTTTGAACGATAATCAGGCATGGTGTATTTCCAACAAATGTTTTGTGCTTGAAGTGCGCATCAAAGTGGCACTTTGGCGAAATAAGAACTGAAGCGATTACATCATTAATCTAAAGAAGCGACATCATCTTCTTGGTGAATGGCGATCTAGACTCATCATGTATAGAGACTTGCTCATCTGTAGAACAAAGCTGTTGCGTCAAAGTATCTTTCAATGAAACCTACTATAAACTGAAGCAGAAAAATTAAATACAAAACTTCTATGAATATTTTTTCTTTTTTACATTAAATTTATTTATAAATAAAGTCAAAATTTATTCCAATTTAACGTGATTGGTTGCTGTAATTTCAGCGACTCGCATGGTGATTTTATCTAGAATCGTTCACGCCCTTTTTAGCAGTTTGCTATACTGAGCCAAACCCATTGTACAGGTCGTAGAATTGAAAATTATCTTTGCAGGAACGCCAGAATTTGCTGCAACTGCACTTGCAGCCCTCCTTGAAACAGAGCATGAGATTGTGGCTGTCTATACCCAGCCCGACCGTAAAGCGGGCCGTGGTCAAAAGCTCACAGCCTCAGCAGTCAAACAACTGGCACTACAACATAATCTTCCGGTCTATCAACCTTTACACTTTAAATCGTCAACTGAAGAAGGCTTAGCTGCACAAGCCGAGCTTAAAGCTCTCAATGCCGATGTCATGGTGGTTGCAGCGTATGGTTTAATCTTGCCCCAAGTGGTACTCGATATGCCTAAATACGGCTGTCTGAACATCCACGGCTCACTACTGCCACGCTGGCGTGGTGCTGCACCGATTCAGCGTGCCATTAGCTCAGGTGATCAGGAAACAGGTGTCACCATTATGAAAATGGCTGCAGGACTCGACACGGGCGATATGATGTATAAAACCCTGTGTCCAATTGAAGCAACAGATACGTCTGCTAGCCTACATGACAAACTGGCCCTACAAGGTGCACAAGCAACTGTTGCAGTATTGGCATCTGAAGAGCACTTACAGCGCTATTTAGAGACCCGTGAAGTACAAGATGAAGCCTTGACGGTGTATGCACATAAACTCTCAAAAGCGGAAGCTCAAATTGACTGGTCACAATCTGCTGTACAGATTGATCGCAACATTCGTGCTTTCAATCCTTGGCCTGTGGCCTTTATTGCCTTAGATGACAGCAACAATTTACGTGTTTGGGGTTCTGTGCGTTCTGAACAGTCTGCCGAACAAAAAGCACCGGGCAGCATTTTAGCCATCGATAAACAAGGTGTGCATGTTGCCTGTGGTGATGGACAGGCCGTTTGCCTGACTTCACTGCAATGGCCAGGTGCCAAACCGCTTAACCCTGTACAAATTAACCAAACCCAAAAACTTCAGGTAGGACAAATTCTCCCATGAGTCAGCCACAATCGGGAACTTCCCACCTTAATTTACGTGCCCAAGTCATTCGTACCCTTTTGGCCGTACAACAAGGTCACTCACTGGCAAGCGTACTGCCTGTGCATTTACAAAAAGTTGCCGACCGCGATCGCGCGCTTTATCACGAATTAGTGCTTGGTTCATTACGTCAGTGGTACGGCTTAAAAAGCATTACTTTGCCGCTATTGACCAAGTCAGATAACAACGAAACTGTCGAAACCTGTTTATACGTCGGGATCTATCAGTTGCTCTGTACCCGTCTTGCCCCGCACGGCGTGATCTCTGAAACCGTAGAGGCAGTTAAACAGCTAGGTTATGCACCGTTAAGTGGTTTGGTCAATGCAGTACTACGCCGTGTTTCACGTGAAACTGAAGCACTGCAAGATGCCTTAGCGCATACCCATGGTTTACCAAGTTGGTTGTTTAAGCGCTTAAAGAAAGATTGGGGCGCAGAAGCACTCGAGCAGTTATGCTGGGACTTAAAGCAAGTTGCTCCCCTGACCTTACGTGTGAATGATCGTGCGGTTAGCCGTAGTGACTATATGCAACTGTTGGCTGAAAAACAGATTCAAGCCCGCGTCTGTCAACTTTCAGATGTTGGTGTAGTGCTTGAACAGGCTGTGCATGTGCCTAGTCTTCCAGGGTACGAAGATGGTGGTTTCTCTGTACAAGACGAACATGCCCAACTGTGTGCACAGCTGTTGCCTAACCTAGATCAACAGATTGTGGTCGATGCATGTGCTGCCCCAGGTGGTAAAACTGCGCACTTACTTGAACGTTTTGATCTGAAAAAACTGTATGCCATTGACCAAGATCCAAAACGCTTGGTACGTGTAGCTGAAAACTTAGAACGTTTACAGCTCAATGATCAGGCAGATGTGGAAATTTTAGCAGCCGATGCAACCACATGGACTGCCCCTGAACCATTGGATTGTATCGTGTTAGATGCGCCATGTTCAGCGATTGGTGTGATGCGTCGTCATCCTGATATTCGTTTATTACGCCAATCAACAGATATTGCACAAACTGTTGAATTACAAAAGCAAATTTTAGCAAATATGTGGTCACAACTTAAAGTTGGTGGCACATTGCTTTACATCACCTGTTCAATTTTAAAAGCTGAAAACGAACAACAGATGATTGATTTCTTTGCCAATACACCAGATGCACAAGAAGTTAAAATTGATGCCGATTGGGGTATTGAGCAAACTCATGGTCGCCAATTATTCCCGAGCGCACAGCAAGGTGATGGTTTCTATTACTGCTTAATTCGTAAAATCTAATCTCAAAAAAAGGAACCTCAGGGTTCCTTTTTTTAACTGACAAATTTAAAAATCACCAAACTTGTGGCTAATGATGCCATGCCTGTCACTAAGCCATACACGGTCTCATGCCCCTGAGAAAATTTCTTAGCCGTGGGAAGTAATTCATCTAAAGCCAAATACACCATCACCCCACCAATAATGCCAAAGATGGCACCATACACCGCGTCATTCATAAAAGGTGCCAAAATAAAGTAACCCAAGGCTGCACCTACAGGTTCAGCAAGACCTGAGATGAAACTTGCGCCCAATGCCAAACGTCGACTTTGTGTTGCCATATAAACGGGTAGTGCAATGGCCACCCCTTCTGGAATGTTGTGAATCGCAATGGCCACTGCTAAAGGTGCGCCTAAACTCGGACTTTCTAGAGTTGCAAAAAAAGTCGCAAGACCTTCAGGTAAATTGTGTGCGGTAATTGCAAATAAAGTCAGTAAACCTGTGCGCATTAATTGCTGTTGTTGTTTGGATGCGGCCTGTTGTTTTTCTAAGGTCTGATGCGGATTAGGGACAAAACGGTCAAGCAGCAGCACGACCCCAATGCCCACTAAAAATGCCAAGGTACCTAAAGCAAAGCCCATCTTTTCATCGGCAAATTGACTAAAAGAGGCAATCGATTTGTTTAAAATCTCAGTGAGCGCAACATAGACCATTGCCCCTGCTGCAAATGCTAAGCCAAAGGACAAAAAGCGATAACTGGGTTTTTTAGTAAAAATCACTAATGCCCCACCCACCACAGTTGCTAAGCCTGCAAGCAGGGTTACTGTAAAGGCAAGTAGCACCTGCGCTGACATGATCGTATCCATCGACATGCTCTAAAAAAGAAAGTCATCATCATAATTGATAATGACTTTCATTTTCATTATAAAATTGGTTTTTTTATTGTGATTTAATCATCATCTAATTCATCAGGATGGCGAATTAAATGAATGGTGGCCAAAACCAACCCACCCCAAAGCAGCACAATAGCAATCGTCATCATAATTAATGCGGATGTATTCATATTAACGCTCCTGAGAATCACGATCTTTCATGGCTGTACATATCATCGCGCCCAAAATAAAGAATGCGATTGTGCCACCCCCAACTAACCATAAAATATGACTTGGGTAGCCGCCATAACCTTTATTTAAAATATCATTAAACGTCAGACCTAAAGCCACCAACAAAGACAATGGGGTAATCACGGTGAGTAAGAAGTTCCAACCTGCGCCCAACTGAATGCTGGAGTACTGGTTTACATGCTGTTTGAGCTGCGCCAATAACGGTCGATGCAACCAAGACACTAAAATAATGGAGAGCAAACCGCCCCCCACAATGCCAATGTTATTGGCAAAGTAATCAATAATATCCACGAAGGTAATCGCACTATGGGTGGAAAACAGCAGCGTTGAAATAATCGCTGAACCACCGCCAATTAAGGTCACTGATTTTTTATGTGACCAAGCTAACTTGTCTTGAAAGGCCTGAATAGGGACCTGCAGAATACTGACCATAGAGGTCACCCCTGCAACGGTCAGTGAGGCAAAGAATAAGAAACCAAACAGATCTCCGCCCGCGCCCATACTTGAAATAATTTTTGGGAAAGCAATAAAGGCAAGACCAATCCCCCCAGACACAACCTCTTCAACCGAACTACCTGCGCTGTAGGCCATAAAGCCCAATGCCGCAAATACACCAATACCAGCCAAAATTTCAAAAGATGAATTGGCAAGTGCAACCACTAAACCTGAACCGGTCATATTGGTCTTTTTCTTTAAGTAGGAAGCATAGGTCAACATAATCCCGAAGCCCACTGAGAGCGAAAAGAAAATATGCCCAAATGCAGCGAGCCAAACTTTATAGTCGGCCATGGCTTCCCAATTTGGGGTAAAGAAGGCATTAACACCATCAATGGCACCGGGCAGGCGTAATGCTTGAATCACCAAGATGGTAAATAAGATCACCAACAACGGCATAAAGATCTTATTAGAGAGTTCTACCCCTTTACGTACCCCACCGTAGAGAATAAACATGACCACGGCCCAAACCACCACTAAACCAATAAACAGCGTCGGCACAAAACCAAAGCTTAGACCTTCACCATTTTGTAGATAGCTTGAGAAGAAGAATGCCTCTGTATCTGCACCCCATTTTTGCCCAATGGAATAGAACATATAGCTACCCGCCCATGACAACACGCTGGCATAGTAAATCCCAATAATGAGCGTGACCATCACTTGCCACCAACCCAATGACTCAGCATTCATCAGCTTTTTATAGGCGGTTGGTGGGGCTTTACGAAACTTAGAGCCGACTGCATAGTCTAAAAATAACAGTGGTAAGCCCGCAGCAAAAATGGCCACGAGATAAGGAATGACAAAGGCACCCCCTCCATTTTCGTAGGCAACGTAAGGAAAACGCCAAATATTACCTAAACCTACAGCCGAACCAATCGCGGCAATAATAAACCCGGATCGCGCAGACCAATTCTCACGCTTATCTGTCATAGAACACCTAGACCTTGAGATGCTGTTGAACACGTTTTATTGACTTATGGTGTCCAAAGCTAAACCCTTTAACTATTAATCTTATTATGTCTGACCTGAGCGTCCGCACGTGCTGTATGCTTCGCTCTCAGTCATCAATCTACCCAGTCCCTGTTCAGGCTGAGCTTGATCTTTGTATTACACCACAATACCCAATTTTTCACCTCTGTGGTTGAATATCTGCATACTCAAGCGTTTATATCCTCTTGAACTTAGCACTCAAATCAACATAGGGTTTTTAAAAAATCCTGATGAGCAATATATGAGTATCATCAATTCCTTATAAAAAACTCATGACCCAGCAACAAGACATAAAAAAAAGCCCCTATATAGGGGCTCTGTCACGTTTTAATTAACTAGCAGGTTTAATAGGTTGAGCCACAGGTGCTTCGAGCTCAGCCTGTTCCACTTTTGGTGTACGAATCAAGGCCACAGCAGCAGCTGCAATTACCGCAGGAATCGCCACAGCGATGAAATTTAACTTATGCGGTAAATCCATACCCAATAAGAAACCAATGACAATGGGCCCTACAATTGCACCCATACGGCCAATACCAGATGCCCAACCTAAACCGGTCGAACGTACAGCCAATGGATAGTACTGTGCCACATAGCTATACAGCAAAATACTACACCCAATCGCCGCAGCACCTGCAAGTGCAACCAAAAGATAAATCACAGGCTGTGGTGTATTAAAACCTAGACCCACAAGTGCCACCGCACCTACTAAGAACATTGAGATGATTACAGGCTTCAGATGGAATTTATCCGCCAATACACCACCACCCGCTGTACCAATCACTGCACCAATATTTAATGCCAATAAGAACATTAAACTGCTACCCATGGAGTAACCAGCCGCCATCATCAGTTTTGGTAACCAGCTGCCTAATGCATAAACCATCAGTAAGCCCATGAAGAAACAGCTCCAAAACAAGACCGTACCCATCGCACGACCTTGCTTAAATAATGCTGCTACCGATGCATCTGGTACTTTCACTTCATTTAATACCAGCTGTGTCTGAGGCGTAACATCTTGTTCTGGAGCCAATTTTTTAACAATATGACGTGCTTCGTCCATTTTATTGGCCTTCACCAAGAACGTCAGCGATTCAGGTAAATATTTCCATAAAATCGGTAAAATCAGTAATGGTACACCTGCAATCCAGAACATAATCTGCCAACCATAACTTGGCGTTAACCATGCGCCAAATAAAGCCGCCATAATGCCACCCATGGCATAACCACTAAACATTGCAGTTACTAAGGTACTGCGGATTTTTTGCGGAGCATATTCCGAGGTGAGAGCCACTAAATTAGGCAACACACCACCAATACCTAAACCAGCAATAAAACGTAATACACCAAATTCTGTTGGCGTAGAGGCAAAACCACCCGCAAAGGTAAAGCCACTAAACAAGGTCACACAAATTAAGATGACTTTCTTACGGCCAATACGATCTGCGAGCATGCCAAATAACATCGCACCAAACATCATCCCTGCGAGTGCCGTACTCGCGAGCATACCGGCCTGAACAGCGGTCATGCCCCATTCCTTCATCAGCAAAGGTAAGGCTACACCATTAATCGCTAGGTCATAGCCGTCGAATAACACGACAAATAAGCACCATAGCACTACAGTTGAATGGAAAGGTTTAAACTTTGCTTTATCAACCACAGCATTCACATTCATTGTTTGCGCTGTCATGTCTACTCACCTCCAATTGTGAGATTTTTTATTTATAGAATGACAAATCCGGTCATTCACTTTTGTTTTTTATACAATGAACAGTCATTCATTTTTTGTCCACAACCCGAATGGTATGAATCTATATCTAAAAGGTATAAAAATCGCTTTTCATTGTCTATGACATGCAAGATCTGCACAAAAAGAGTGCGTGTTAATTTTTAAAATGAAAATAAATGAAATAAAACATCAAGTTATTATCAGTATATAAAACGTACGACTAAAGAGATAATTTCTTGGTTTTTCGTCGGAAAACTAGATCTAATTATTATTTTTT
>CAVBYE010000115.1:0-7827 GCA_963599285.1 Bacteroidaceae bacterium
AATAGATGGCGTCCCTACGGGGATTCGAACCCCGGTTACCGCCGTGAAAGGGCGATGTCCTAGGCCTCTAGACGATAGGGACGTTTCAGAGGTGGGCGTATAATAGGGTGGAAACTGAGGGCTGTCAAACCTTTTTATGGCAAAAATTACGAAAAAAGCTATTGTTTGTCTATTTTTAAATCTAATGGGTTGATTTTGGATAAAAATACAGCGAAAAATGGATATTTTGAGTTTGCCATCAACTATATACAAGATCTTGCAGTGCCATTGCAAAGCACAAAAAAGAGCAGCCTAAGCTGCTCTTTTAGAGAGATTCAGATCAAGATTTATTGTGGTAGAACGCATAGTAGCTGGCGTAACATGCCGCAATAAATAATAAACACAGCACAAAGCTCACTTGTAAGCTTGGATCAAAGACCATACTTAAGCAGGTGATGAAACAGAACACAAAGCCTAAGATCGGCACAATCGGGAATAACGGCGCGTAAAAGCCCAACTCTTCTTTCTTACGTCCTGCTTTATACCACTGACGACGGAAATTAAATTGACTTAAACAAATGCTCATCCAGACAACGACCATGGTAAATGCGGCAATCCCTAAAAGATTGCTAAAGATTTCTTCAGGTGCAAATTGTTCAGACAACAGACCCGGTAAACCGCCAATCATGGTCACAATGACTGCAACATAGGGAATACCACGTGAGTTCACACGTGAGAACACCGCAGGTAACTGCTTTTTATACGACAATGACCACATCATACGACTTGCAGCAAACAAACCTGAGTTGGCAGCTGAAAGCAATGCAGTGATAATCACAAAGCGCATAATGTCTTCAGCATAAGGAATCCCTAAGTGCTGGAACACGGCAACGAACGGTGAGCTACTAATGCCATCACCACCAATTCCGGCTTCTTGGTGAGGCAATAAACAGGTCACCACCACAATGGTGCCCACAAAGAAGATCAACAGGCGGAAAATCGCAGTATTAATCGCTTTTGGCACATTTTTAGCCGGATCTTTGGTTTCACCCGCAGCTACACCAATCAGCTCTGTGCCTGAGAAGGCAAAGTTGACAATCAGCATCGTGGCAAAAATCGGGAATAACCCTTCAGGGAACCAACCATTGGCGGTCAAATTGCTAAATAGAGGTGCCGAAGTTTGACCTTCAAAGCCTAACACGCCAAAGATGGCCAATAGACCTAAAATAATGAAAGCAACCACAGTAATCACTTTCACCAAAGCCAACCAGAACTCGGATTCAGCAAACCATTTGGTTGAAATCATATTTAAACTAAATACAAAAGCACCAAAAATTAAGGTCCACATCCACATCGAACTGTCAGGCAACCACTCCTGCATCAGCAGGGCAGCCGCGGTAAACTCAGTCCCGAGTGTGACTGACCAAGTTAGCCAATATAACCAAGTAATGGTGTAGCCTGTACCCGGCCCAATATAGCGTTTGGCATAGGCACCAAACGAGCCAGATTCTGGCATGTGTACAGCAAGTTCGCCCAGGCAGAGCATGACCATATAGGCAATCACACCACCGAGCAGATAGGAGAGAATGGCACCAACTGGCCCCGTTTGTGCAATGACTTCACCCGACCCTAAAAATAGCCCAGTCCCGATTGCGCCCCCAAGCGAAATCATGACCAGATGTCGAGTACTCATAGCGCGTTGTAAAGGCGCAGAATTGCCCTGATGCGAAGCATCATTCGGAGATGAGTGCATAGGATTAATAAAAAAAGGAATGAAGCAAGTTATTGTAGTGAAAAACTACAATTCTGCAATGTAATAATGGTAATTCTGCATAGTGCTTGATCAGATGTGATCAATAGATGGCGTCCCTACGGGGATTCGAACCCCGGTTACCGCCGTGAAAGGGCGATGTCCTAGGCCTCTAGACGATAGGGACGTTTTGAGGTGTGGCCTATACTAGGGATTTTCATTTTTGCTGTCAAACGAAAAATCGTGATACAGCCTAAAAATCAATTCAAGTGATTAAAAAATGATGTATTTTGTTAAAATTGCTGTATTTTCAAACAAATAATTCAAATCAAAAAAGGTTTTCACCTCATTTATGTGCAAACCGATTGAGCGATACAGCGTTAAAGAGTTGCTCAAAAACAAGGCAAATTTAAATCAGATTGTGTTCAATTTACAGTAGATCTCAGAGGTATAAAGCCCGCTGTGCATAAAAAGCAGCTACATCTCTGATGCCGCTGCCTTTTAAAAGGATTTTTAGCCACGGCATCTGCGCTGCAGGTGCTGTACAGATTAGGACTGATCTGAGATGAGCACAGGCTCAACGTGTGTCACATGAGGCTGCAGTAAGCTTTCAGGGACTTCTTCTTGCTCAAAACTGAACATGACCAGCCCCACAACGGCTATAACAGCAGCAATGACAGTGAAAATATGTGGCATATTGAGTTCCTTATAAACGAACAAGCGCACTCCAAGTATGCGCTTGTAGAGCAGATTAGAATTTAAAGGTCAGATCCGCAATAAATTGGCGTCCAATTTCAGAATAGAGTTTTGAACCACTGACATAGAGATTATTACGGTCGGTCACGTTGTTGACCGTTAAACCCAAGATCAGGTCATAATCTTTACTGAGTTTAAGGTCATATTGGGTTTGAATATCCCAACTAAAACGTGGTTTAACGTCCGTTAAGGTGTAGGTATCTAACTTTTGTCCTTCATAGACCACTTTATTGGCTGAGCTTAACACCTGCTCATAAGTGTCTTTATATTGGAAAAAGTTATTAATACGTAACGGTAAGTGATCAAAACGAATATCCCAAAGCACACGTGCAGTGAGCGGTTGGTTATAGTTTGAGGCAGGGCGGTCGCCTAATTTGATAATGTCACCATTGTATGAAATGAGCTTCAGCACATCTTGTTCTTTAAGATTTTCGGTATAGTCTTGCGTACCGCGGTAGCTATCTGAATAGTTGATTGCCAAGGCCAAGTCATGGCGGCTATTTTTAAATACCAAAGGCTGCAGCGTGCCAATTTCTAAGCTCACTGTATCATTTTTGCCATAGCCACTGTTGCCATATTCATATGAGTAAACAAAAATTCCGCCTGCAGAAATATCACTACGGTTACGTGTAATTTCATCTTCATATTGGCGGTTGACCCATTTGAGAAGAAATTCAGCATTTTTATATTGTGCACCTAAGCCAAGTACAAATTCATCTGCATATGGGGTTTTTAAGTCCTGACGACGTGTAGCATTGGCGCTGTGATTACGGGTTTCGGTCCAAGCGGCATAGGGGTCAGTACGTTCGATGCTGTAGTCAAGTTCGGTTAATGCCGTTTGGAGATCAGTAATATAGGTCGGTGCGCTATAGTAACGGTTCCAACCTGTAGTGATATTGACATGCGGCTTGGCAAACGGTTGGATGCTTAAGCGAGTACGCGGTGCAATGTTCAGGTTGTCATTGGACTCATCGTAGTCGGCACGTACCCCAAGGCGCAATTGTACCTTGTCCCATTGCATTTCATCTTCAATATAAGCAGAAATTTGGTTGTAATCACCTGCAAAGGTGCCGGCTTTATACAAGCTGCCTCTCTTAAAGTATTGACCTTGATAATTGAGCTTACTCAAAGAGGACGTCGGGTTTTCATCGCAGAGCGGATCATTCACTTGGCAGCTTTGACCTTCTAAATCATACAAGTTTTTGCTGTTGCCTGCGGTCACGCCATAATGGGTGGTAAAATCTTTTAAACGTTCCCATTGGACTTCATCACGTTGATAGCTCACACCTGCACTAATGCGGTGCTGGGTATCTAAGAATTGAAACGGATTGAAAACACTGTCTGCACTGTATTGTAGGCTTTGCTGTGCCAGTTCAATACTGGCAGAGGACGCACCTTCCCACACGCCTGAGGTATTGCTCCAATCTTTACTGCCTGCTGCATGTAGCCAGTTAATGCCGCGGTCTGAATCCGATAGGCGTGAATTGTCGATCTGTTGATAGTTGAGTTTATGAGTCAGCGTACCCCAGCGCTGTTTTTGTTTGGATTCAGCAAATACCAGCACTGACTCATTTTTAACGTGATTGTGGGAGTTTAGGCGTTTTTCTGCATAGGTATTGTCTTCCAAATCACCTAAAGTCAGTCCAAATTTCATGGCATGATTGGCGTTTGGATTGGCAAATAAGGTCAGGCCTGCATTGGTATTTTGTTTGCGCTGATTAATTTCTTTGGGTGCATCTAAACCACTGGCAACAGGAATTTCAGCGCGGCGCTGAGAAGCATAGAAGTTAATGCCATAGACATCAGAAAGTTTACTGTAAAGATTGGCACTTAAGCCTTGTTTGGTAAATTCTTTTTGGTTGCCTTGCGTCGATTCACCGTCAAACAAACCTTTATCGGCATCTGTTTTTAAATGATATTGCAACCAATCACTAGAGGTATAGTCATAGCTAATTTCGCCATGAATTTTGCCAATTTCGGTCGTGGGTGCACAGGTGTCCGCAGAAATGACCCCACCCATAAAACTACCGTGCTGTGCACTCACATTGCTGTCGAGCACTTCGACGTTACACAGAAGGTCAGTGTTTATTGCGACCCCTTGTGAACCTGCCGAAATCCCACCATAGTTGCCATTGCCCATCCCGACAGGATCTAAAATATTGGTGTTACTGACCCCATTAATAACGTATTTATTTTGAAAGCTGTGTGCACCATGAATTGAAATTTCATTGGGTTTTAAATCTGCTTGTGCACTTGCAGCTAAATGTTCATTACTAAATTGTACGTTTGGATTGACCTTGAGGAGATCAACTAAATTTTTTGAACCATTGGGAATATTGTCTAGATCTTCTTTGCTATATACCGTTTTGCCTGTTTGGAGATGCGGTTGCGCTTGTACCACAATCGGTGTAAGCGCGACTTTTGTATCGGCTGCTTGCTTTTCATTGGCATATGTTGACGTGGTTAGGACTGTCAAAATAGCAGTGGTCAGGGTAGAAGGAGCAAAGCGCATAAGAGAATACATATACAAATGAAAACGAGAAGGATTATTATTAATAGTTAACAGAAATGCAACAATGTGCGGGCTTATTCAGCGCTATTGAGGAGGCTTTGGGTAAAATTACGCCATAAAAAAGAGCGCCGAAGCGCTCTTGAGCAAAATTAGAACTTAAAGCTGATATCTGCAATAAATTGGCGACCAATTTCAGATTTGGTACTGCCATCATCACTGATGTAGGTATTATGCTTGTTGGTGAGGTTATTAATGGTTAAACCGAGTGTAGAGGCGTAGTTGGCGGTTTCAAATAATTGATACTGACCACGCACGTCCCATGAGAAGCTGCTTTTGCTCTTGGTTGGGGTCCAGCTGGTGTAAACATTGCCTTGTTCATCGGTATAGCCGGCAGTTTTTGACTTCATTTTGTCACTTGAACTGCGATAGCTGAAGAAATGATTCAGTTTTAAAGGTAAATGCTCAAACTGCATATCCCAACCCATACGCACTGTCCATGGCGTATTAAAGTTATCTGCCGGGCGATCGCCATTGGCAATCAACTTACCGTCATAATAAATAATTTCGCTTGGGTCACTACTACGCGCATTATAGTCATTAAAGTTGCGGATGGTGTCGGTGTAGTCGGCGGCCAGACTGAAACGATGTGCCATATTGGCCCATTGGATAGGGGTTTGGTTCTGTAGACTTAAGGTATAAATATCTGATTCAGATACGCCACTGTTGTCATAGGTATATGTGGTATAGGTACCGCTGCCTTCAGGTTTGGGTAGCGTCTCCCATTCCGATTGACGTAACAATTTTTGATTATCACGATTGACCCATTTTAATGCCCACGCCCAATTTTTTACTTCACCACTCAAACCTAAGCTGATCTCATCGCTATATGGGGTTTCAAGCTGTGAGTTTTCGAGCATATTGGAAAAATCTGAACCCAGGGTTTTTTTCCAAGTCCCGCTATGGTTAGGATCGGTTTCGCTGTATTGCAACAGACGCTTTTGAGCTTGCACTTCATTGGCAAAGGCATTTAAACCGTAGTAACGGTTCCAACCCGTACTGATACGTAGCACGGGTGAGTTAAAAGGTTGATAGCCAAAGTAAGAACGAGGTGCAAGATTAGTCTCTTTGGTCAGACTGTCATAATCGCTACGTAAACCTACAGTGGCAAACCATGTGTCTTTCCATTGCATGGCATCTTCCACATAGGCATGCCAGCGGTCTTGCTGTACATCAATCTCACCTGCACCAAATACGGTACGGCCGGAGAAGTATTGGCCATTAAAACCATTGGCGGTGGTGGCACTGTCGCATAGTGTATCTAAACATGGCGCACCTTTGAGGTTTGCTGTGGTGGTATACCAATAGCTGGTTTCTGGGCGCTCCCAGAAGGCTTCATAGTGACCATAGCCAGTACCCGCTTTAATGCGATGGGTGAGGTCGCCCTGTTGAATAGGGTCGAAGCTGGCTTTTAAGCTATATTCGAGCTTTTCTTCTTCTTGTTGCATCTGCCCAAAACTGCCTTCATTCACTGTAGCTGTGGAAGCCCAGTTTTTGGTTTCAGAACGACGCCAAGTGTACACATGAGGAGCACCATCACGTTCGGCAGCTTGGGTTTGATAATTCAGTTGTTGCTCAAGTTTAACGCCATCAAGTTTGGTCTCTAAATTCAAGTAGACACTTTGACTGTCAGACAGATGAGTCGATTCAGAATCTTTGACGTTACTTTGGAAGTAGTCACCTTGGTTTTCAAAGGCTTGAGCACCGAACTTGAGTTTATTTTTATCATTGAGTTGATAGAATAATTCTAAGGCAAGGTTGTTAGCATCACGGGTTTGCGTAATGCGTGTAGGGTCATCGAGCTTAGTATTTAGAGGAATCTTCGACCAGCGTTTAGCGCCCGCTAAACTAAAGCCTAATCGATCAGTGAGATTACCATAAAGATTAGCACTTAAGCCTTGTTTAATAAATTCGGGTTGAGTGCCTTCATCAGTGGATTGCTCAAAACTGATTTCATCGGCTTGGCTGACAAAGTTAACGCGAGACCAGTCGTCAGAGGTGTAGTCATAATTGATTTGACCATGTAATTTACCCACTGCAGTCTTGGGTGCACAGGTTTTGGCCTGTACCACACCACCAATGAATTCACCGTATTCCGCCGAAACGTTGCTGTCGAGCACAGTCAACTCACAGAGTAAATCTGTATTAATGGCCACGGCTTGGCTTGAACCCATTAAGTCCGAATTATTGTTGGAGCCTGCATCTGCGGCAGGGTTAATATTGTTATTAAAACCGACCCCATTGATCACGAATTTATTGTCATACGCCAAGCCACCATTGATGCTGATGTCTTGAGGGCTGAGCTCGCCCTGTTGGCTGGCACTACGTGCATCACGATTAAATTGAACGTTGGGATTTACTTTTAAAAAGTCGGTAATATTTTTAGAGCTGTTGGGAATGTTTTCTAAGTCAGCTTTACTGTATACGGTTTTACCAACACTACTTTTCGCAGCTTCATCTTCTGCCTCAAGCACAATGGCAGATAAGTGGACCTTTTGATCAGCATATACAGCGCTAGTTAAAATACTAAAAATGGCAAAACTTAGGGCAGAATAAGCGAAACGCATGGCGGAAGAGTGTACTTAAAAAAGAATGATTATTAATTAAAATAAAGTAACAATCAATAAAGTCTGCACATTTTGACAGCAGAAAATGATTAAAGGTCGTAGTTTTTATCAGAAGAGGAGAAAATAGATGGCGTCCCTACGGGGATTCGAACCCCGGTTACCGCCGTGAAAGGGCGATGTCCTAGGCCTCTAGACGATAGGGACGT
>CAVBYE010000116.1:0-7822 GCA_963599285.1 Bacteroidaceae bacterium
CACCTTGGGTTAGTTTATTAGACGAGAGTGCTAAAATTGTCACTTCACGTTTGGGGCAAGATCGCTTAAGAGTGGCAGGCACAGCTGAATTCAATGGCTATAATCGGGATATTCGTGCTGATCGTATTCAACCTTTGATTGATTGGGTCAATCGTAATTTTGAAGTCTCCACTGAACATGTGGTGCCATGGGCGGGTTTACGACCGATGATGCCCAATATGATGCCTGTGGTACGTCAGGGTCGCCGTGAACGCGTGTTCTATAATACAGGTCATGGTCACTTGGGCTGGACCTTATCAGCGGCAACCGCAGTGATGATTGCTGAACTGATTGCGACAGCACATCCGCTTTAGTCGTAAAGACGATATACGCCGCTAAAGCGTTCACAACCTTTTTGTTCGGTCTTGACCACTAAAATCGCCTTGCTATAGCTCATTTCATAATGACAGTCGTGCTCATTGTCCACAATACGGTGTTTTTCTTGTGGCGTGGTATAGGCCAACAGGGACACGGCTTGTTGCTCAGGGCGATTATTGGGATTGCGATAGGCCATGCCTTCAATTTTAATACTGTCTTTGGTTAATTGATGCACTTTTAAATGCACGGGGGCTGTACTCAGGCGGCCGTGTGCAACTTTAAGATAGTGTTGGGTGAGACTTTGATTGAGCACAATATAGCTGTTAAATTCATCGATACGTTGTTCAGCTTGCTGTTGGTAACAACGTTTGGATTGGCATTGTTGCGTGCGTTTGAGCCACATCTGTTGCGTGTCGACCAGTAAGCGGGTTGGGGCATCACTAATCAAATGTGCGGTTAAATAGCGATTCTCAAACTGTTGACGTAAAGCTTTAAAAGACGCAGCACAGAGTGCTTTGAGGGGTGGATTGGCGCCTTGGCAAGAAATCACAGTCGCCTGAGCAAGTGGAGTAAAGCAAAGCAGGGCAGTGCTGAAGACGAAATTTTTACTCAGATTGTTGTTGGTACGTCGCCACATTCGCTTATACTTTCACTTGATTGCGCTGCATGTAATATAGCGAAATCAAAAGCATGAATACAACAGGTCAAGAATTTATTTGTTCAGGAGTTTAACAATGATGCCACAGCTGCGCATTGGTCAAGGGATGGATGTCCATGCCTTTGAGGAAGGTGATTTTGTGACATTGGCTGGAATTCAGATTCCCCATAGCCAAGGTCTAAAAGCGCATTCAGATGGTGATGTGGTATTGCATGCCCTCAGTGATGCTTTACTTGGCGCTTTGGCATTGGGTGATATTGGGCAACATTTCCCAGATACCGATCCTCGGTTTAAAGGTGCAGACAGCCGTGTACTTTTGAAACATGTGTATCAATTGATTTTGGATCGCGGCTATCAACTGAACAATGCCGATATTACAGTTGCCTGTGAACGTCCAAAATTGGCGGTACATAATCTTGCGATGCGTCAAAGTATTGCGGATGTACTAGAGGTAGATGTAAATCAAATTAGTGTTAAAGCAACCACCACCGAAAAATTAGGCTTTACCGGTCGTCAGGAAGGAATTTTATCCATGGCAACGGTATTGGTGAGCCGTCACGCGAAGTGATCGGCTTTCATTAGCGATAGATTCAGTTCTTGGGTTGCTTTACGACCTTGCAATTGTAAAGTGACCGCATGAATAAGGCCTGTCCACGTGGAGTCTGGCTCCCAAACCTCATGCAACAAAGCTTGTGCAGTTGGCATGTCCATATTCATATAATATTGACGATAAATATACATTAAGCTGCTGACTTGTTGATTGTTGTCGCAGTGTACCCACAGCATTTGTTCAGCCACCAAATGATCAATCAGATCTAGCACCAACAGACACTGATCAGGCGAAGGGGTATCCAAAGAAATCGGAATTTGCAGATAGTTTAGCCCCAAAGCTAAACAGCGTTGATCTTCATTAGCTAAAGCGTGTTCTGGCGTGTTTAAGGCCAAGTTAATGACTGTGGTAATGCCATAGGCTTTAATCTGTGCCAAATCATCAGCACTCGGTTGACCTGAGGTAAATAAATGCTCATGCACACATTGGAAATGCTTTACTTGGGTTAAACGGGTTTCAAGTTCATTCATCGTGCTGCCTTCGTTTTTATTGTTTATTCATCAGAAACGCCATCCGAAGATGGCGTTTTGAGTATATCAGGCTCGATTAGCGCTGCGGTAATATATCTTTAAGTGCATCATGCATATAGAGTAAAATTTCCTCGGTTGTATCCCAGTCGATACAGCCATCGGTCACAGACTTACCGTATTCCAGGTCACATAAATTGGCTGGAATATCTTGACGGCCGCCTTTTAAATGGCTTTCCACCATTAAACCAACAATTGATTTGTTGCCGTCTAGAATCTGCTCAGTGATGTTTTTTAACACCAAAGGCTGTAAGTACGGGTCTTTGTTTGAGTTGGCATGACTGGCATCAATCATAATCTTGTTGCTAACTTTGGCTTTAGACAGCGCAGCTTCTGCTTCTGCCACTGAACCTGCGTCATAGTTAGGTTTGCCATTACCCCCACGTAATACCACGTGTGCATATGGGTTGCCTGAGGTGCGAATCACAGACACTTGACCTTGATCATTTAAGCCTAAGAAGCTATGACCATGTTTCACCGATTGCATGGCATTAGTGGCTACCGTTAGACCACCGTCGGTACCGTTTTTAAACCCAACAGGTGATGATAAACCTGAAGACATTTCACGGTGAGTTTGACTTTCAGTGGTACGTGCGCCAATGGCAGACCATGAAATCAAATCTTGATAGTACTGTGGTGAGTTTGGATCAAGAGCTTCAGTGGCACACGGTAAGCCTTTTTCGTTTAGCTCAACCAACAGTTTACGACCTAAACGTAAACCTTTTTCAATGTTGAATGAGTCATTCATGTCAGGGTCATTAATCAGACCTTTCCAACCGACTGTGGTACGTGGCTTTTCAAAATATACACGCATCACGATGTATAAAGTGTCTTTGACTTTTTCACTCAGTACTTTCAAACGATCTGCATAGTCATGTGCTGCTGCAGGATCATGGATAGAACAAGGGCCAATCACAACAAATAAACGCTTATCCTGACCATCCAAGATATTACGAATGGTGTCACGACCTTTTAGAACGGTTTGATACGCATTCTCAGTCAAAGGTAATTCTGTTTTTAGTTCAGCAGGAGTAACAAGCGGCTGAATGCTTTGTACATTCACGTCGTCGATGTCATTTTGGTTCGTGGAATTTGAATTTGACTGTAGTGTATTCATTGCCGTCACTGGTTTGATCTACAAATAAAAAATGTTTCTAATTCGAATATAGCATGATTCATCCCTTGGTTTCCTATCAAAAAGTCTAATAGTGCTTCCAAAAAAAAGTGATGAATCATGCCAATAATTTAAATGCCCGCTTGAGTTTGCGTGACCACAACAGCTGCAGTGTCGACCGGTTGGGCAGGTTTAGATTTAATTGGATTGATCATAAAGTTGACCCCTAGGGCAAATAAGGTAATCCCTAACACTTTACGAATAATTTTTTCCGGTAAGCGTGAGCTGACTAAAGTACCCACTACAATTGCAGGGATCGAACCACAAAGTAACCAACCGAGTAAGGCAAAATCGACATTGCCTGAGCTCATGTGACCTAAACCTGCCACTAAGGTCAATAACACGGCATGTACCACATCTGAACCAATAATTCGAATCATCGGTAAATTCGGGAACATAATAATCAGCGCCATAATGCCAAAGGCACCTGCACCCACCGAGGATAAAGTCACGAATACCCCAAGTACGATACCCATGAAAATAATAAAGCCACGTTTTTTCTTGGCTTGCTCCGCCACTTTCGAGCGAGACAAGTCTAAACTCATATCCAAAGCTTGTTGGCTGCGGTATTTGTTAAAGAATTTTTCGATGCTGCCACGGAACATAATAGAAATACCGGTCAGGGTCAGCATAAAGCCCAAGACCATGGTCAAGAGCATTTTGTAGTGCGTTGACTGGCTTAAATAGTTTTCTAGTACCCAATGCGTTGCAAAGGATGCTGGAATACTGCCCACCGCGAGCCAAATCACAATTGGCCACACGATATTCATTTTTTTGGCGTGTACTAAAGAGCCGCAAAACTTAGAAATTGCGGCGTAGAGTAGATCGGTACCAATGGCAATATGAGGTTCAATTCTAAACAAGCTAATTAAAATTGGGGTCATTAATGAGCCACCGCCCACACCTGTGACACCCACACAAAAACCGACTAAGACGCCTGCTAAAATAAACTCAATTGGACCAAACATAGCCACCACCGAAGCATGAAATTCGGGCATATGTTAGGACGCGCTTATGCAAATCTTTGTCTAAATTGATGATTTGTTTATGTAAAAAAAAGATAAGTCTGGGCGGATGACATAGATATCTTGGAGGTAAGTGGCATATTATTATTTCATTTTTATATAAAAGATCAATATATACAATAATATAGGGTTTATATGTAAATTTGGTCGGTGATTTAACTTGTACCTGGATGCTAAAAATGAATGTTGTTTTTTTAGGCAAAAATATATGCACAGGGTCACATTTTGCTCGAGATGTGTTGATATTTAAACACTTGTTTGAATCATACAGCAGGCTAAATTGATTTGAAAAAGACTGTGTTAGAATAAAGCGATCCAATCCAGCAGGCACAAGGAGACACACTTGCAAACGAAAAAACTCAAAATTGGTATGGTGGTGGGTGAAGTCTCAGGCGATACCTTAGGCGCCGCGCTAATGCGTCGTTTTCGTGAGCAAGGAATTGAGGCCGAATTTGTTGGTATTGGGGGGCCACAAATGATCGCTGAAGGCTTTAACAGTTTTTATCCCATGGAGATTTTATCGGTCATGGGCATTGTTGAAGTGCTCAAAGACTTGAGAAAGTTATTCGCGGTACGTGATGGCTTGGTCAAACGTTGGCAGCAAGATCCTGTGGATGTATTTATTGGTATTGATGCGCCTGATTTTAACCTGCGCTTGTCCAAACGCTTAAAGCAAAAAAAACTGCCTATTAAAACCGTACAATATGTGAGTCCTTCGGTTTGGGCATGGCGCCAAGGGCGCGTGCATGGAATTAAAGCAAGCATTGATTTGGTGTTGTGCTTATTTCCCTTTGAAAAAGCATTTTACCAGCAGTGGCAGGTACCCGCCGCTTTTGTTGGGCATCCTTTGGCAACGCAAATGTCTCTCGATAATCCATTAACGGCGGCCAAGCAAGCCTTAGGATTAGATCTGAACCAAAAGCATATTGCGCTGTTGCCCGGCAGTCGTTCAGGCGAGGTCGAGCGTTTAGCCCCGTTAATTTTAGACACTGCGCAGATTTTGCAACAACAGCATCCAAATTATGTGTTTCTTATTCCTGCAATTAATGCGGCACGCCACACCCAAATTCAGCGTATTTTGGCCAGCTACCCTGAGGCGTTAAAGGCACGGGTACAGGTCTTAGAAAATCAAGGCCAGCATTCAAGTATTGGGCGTCAAGTTATGGATGCGGCTGATGTGGTGGCTTTAGCGTCAGGTACAGCAACTTTAGAGGCCATGTTGTTGCATCGTCCGATGGTGACGTTCTACAAGTTACATCCCTTAACGTACCGTATAATGAAAATGATGGTCAAAATTCCTTATTATTCTTTGCCCAATATTATTGCAGGTAAGCCAGTGATTCGGGAATTGATTCAAAATGAAGCCAATCCGAGTGAACTGGCCCAAGAAATTGAAAAGCTGATGCAGCCTGAAACAGCACAATTACAAGTGCTGCAACAAATCAGCATGCATCGTCATTTATTGGCAGAAAATAGTGAAGACCCAGTGCAGGCAGTTTTAGCACTGCTGCATTAATCTGCACGGGTTAAAGGTTGCATCCGTATGCAGGCACAAACCTTAGCCTGCGGGGGTGTACTGTGCCAAGGTATTGGCAAACAGGGTCCACATGGCCTTTAAGCGCAGCTCAAAACGGGCTGTGCCGGCATACAGCAACTCTACATGCAGGCTATCTACTAAACCCAGGTAAGCTTCACTTAAATACGGATGCTCTGCCAAACGTGGATCATAATGGGCGAGCGCTGTCGTGACCTGTTGATGACACAAACTTAAATGGGCATTGTACAATGCCGTAATATGTTCACGTAAGCTGTCAGGGGGCACATAGGCGGTACGCAGTAAGAAACGAAAATGTAAGGCCTGTTCATAATGCTGCTTTAAGTCCTCACAATAGCGTTGCCCAGGGAGGGCGTGTGTGTCTTGAAAACAACTCTGGATAAAGGCATTTTCAACCCCAATCGCATCCTCAAGTAAAGTCAAAAACAATGCATCCTTATTGGCAAAGTGCGCATAAATAGAGGCCTTACGAATGCCGACCATTTCTGCAATTTGATTTAAAGATGCACCGTCATAGCCATAGGTCACAAAATGCTGTAGCGCAGCATCACAAATGCGTTGTTTTGCCGCGGAACGTGGCGGAATTTGCGACATATTGATCCTTTATGCTTGAGAAGATTGAGTCTTGAGAGAGGCATGTACCATCAGCAAAATGATTGGGCCAATCACTGCCAATAATGCTACCCAATATAGGCTATTGATTTCAACCAAGACCCCGGCAATTGGGGTTGCTGTTGATGCTAATACCATCGGTACCGCACCCAATAAAGCAGCACTTGCACCCAAATTACTGGCTTGTGAATTCATGGCCAAGGCCATAATGGTGGCCTCTAAAATACCCAATCCCAATAAAGCACAGGCAATACCACTGACAATACCCACCAAGCCAAAGCCAAACAATTCAGCAATAAAGCATACAATCCCCGCAATACTCATGGCTGCTGCACCTAGATACGCTAAGCGACTGAGTGGCATTTTTTTGACCAAATAGGCTGATAACGAAGCGCCAATAATTAAACTAATACTGGTGAAGCCAAATACCAAACCAAATTGTTCAACGCTTAAGCCATAGTTGTGCTGATAAATAAAGGATGAACCGCCAATATAAGCAAATAAGAAGAAGAACACGGCAGAGAGTGCAAGGAGCTGTAACAAGAAGAAGCGTTGTTTTAAGATCTGCGCATAAACCAAAAATACGCGACTTAACTGCATTTTTTCACGTTTCTGCACCGCTAAGGTCTCTGGGATATTCACAAGTGCATTCAAGAGTACCAAAGTCCCTAAGCCCCCTAAAAATAGCATAATGCCTTGCCAACCGTAATGTGCACCAATTAAGCCACCAATGGCAGGCGCAATAATCGGGCCTAGCGCAACAATACTGTTGAGCAGTGCATACAGCTGAGCCGCTTGCTGCTCTTCGGCCACATCACGCACCATACTCATCACCACCACAATTGCAGTGGCAGCACCTAAGCCTTGGAATAGGCGCGCAGTGATGAGCCATTCTAGACTGCCTGCTAAACTTGCAGCAAAAGAAGACACAATATAGGTCAATATGCCCAAAATTAAAGGCAAACGACGTCCATAGGCATCAGAAATAGGACCAAACACCAACTGTCCTAAGCCCATGGCAATTAAGAAAACAGTTAAAGTCCACTGGGTGGCTGCATAAGAGACATCCAGATCATGTGACATTTGTGGCATAGAGGCCAAATACATATCAATCGCTGCAGGGCCGAGGGCGACCACAATCGCTAAAGATAAGGTCAATTTAAAATTGACCGTAGGAACAGCAGACATAAGCTTTATTTTTACTACCTAACGATAGGTAGGGTATTGTAATCAGCTTGATGTGAAATACAAGTGCTTTTTTCAGCATCCATGCAGCATCAAATTTAGGCTCAAGTGCTCCTTGA
>CAVBYE010000117.1:0-7745 GCA_963599285.1 Bacteroidaceae bacterium
CACAAGCGCAAGCCGACGTGGTCAGCTCACAGGCCAGCGCTTGTGCGAGTGAAGCTTTAGCCTCTGCAAGGGTGGCTTGGGCTTGGAGTAAGTCGGCTTGGGCTTGAGCTAAATCTAACTGTTGGCGTGCCGTATCAACCCGAAACAGGGCTTGACCTTGTTGAACCTCTTGGTTATCTGTGACTAACACTTCTGTAATTAAACCTGCCACGTCAGAGGAAACTTGAATGACATCAGCACGCACCCGCGCATCTCGCGTCCAAGGTTCGCTGTTATAATATTGCCAAATATGTAAGCCCGCGAATATCGCCGCGATGGCCATTAGCATAAATAGCAATGGACGTAGCACGATTTTGATCTTGCTCATCTTTTTTCCTCACATAAACCAAACTGTATGTACAAGCCACAGTAATCCAATATAAATAAACAGGTAAAATAGCCCCGGCCAGATCATCCACGTATCGAGTTTCAAGCGTTGTATCCCGTACATCACGCCTTGCAGCAGTGCATACGCCACACAGGCTTGAACTAAAAGCACAGGGACATAAATACCGTAAAAATTCAGCTCACCCATGTTGCCCCCATGTGATATTGGCACGCTGCAAAATGCTGTTGTGAATATTGATTAACGCGATGTGGATAATCTCGGCTTCCTCTTGTTTAGTGGGATTGTTTTCAAGCGCTTGCTGTATCTGCTGAATTAACTGCATGAGTTCACGAATACACGTTTGATCCGTGGCATCATGCTGACGGTTTTGAAAATATTGCGCCAATTGCTGTTGTAATGTATGCAGTTGCAAAGCAAATTCTGCATCCGTGCTGGCCTGCTCAATTTCATATAAACGTACCAAGTTCACCGCCGTACCTGCTTCAATTAAACTGAGATGAATTTGTTGTTTGAGCGTTTCAGCTTGCACGGGCTTCGTATTAAGTAAACCAATTCGATCGAGCATGGCGCGTAAATGAACCCGAAATTCAGCGCCATAGACATAACTTAGACTTTGAGACATGGCTTGATCATGTAATTTTAAAATCCGTTTTGCCGTCATATCGGGTGACATGGCACGCACCAAATGAATCATATACACCGCAATAATTGGTCCCATGATCGTTCCAATGGACGCATCAAAGAAAAACACTTGATCCAACTGGTAACTGTTTTTTAAGTTCAATCCCATAATGGTGCCCATCAATAAAGGCAGTGCAATCCCAGTCAATGGAGGATGTAAAATCAGCATTAAGCAATACATACAAAACGGCGCAATGACCACTGCCAATTGCCAGAACTCAGTGATATGCGGGAAAATGCCATAGGCATAGATAAACACCATCACCGCGGCGTAAATATTGCCACGAATAAACATTTTTAATGCAGGCACAGGATTATCCATCGCGGCAAGAATACAGGCACTGATTGCCGCCATTTCTGCAAGCATAAATCCGGCTTTCCAGCCACTTAAAATCCAAAAGCCTGTGGAGATAAATACCGTTAAGGTCGCGGCAATTGCGGCACGTAAAGCCACACCATGATCACGATGCAAACTCGGATAAGCGGTGGTCACGGGGGCAATCGTTGGCGGAATACGGCTCTCGCCTTGCTGGATATTTTTCCATAACAACTGCACCGCTTGCATGTTGTATAAAAAATGCCGCATATCCATTTGCATACTTTGTAATAAGACTTGCTGATCCGCTGCTGCTGACGCGCGCAGTGTTTCAAATTGTGCAACAAAGTTGCTTGGCAATTGATACAACACCTCAACGGGTTGTTCTAATGCATCACATAGCATTGCATAGACAGGCTTTAAATCGGGTAGTGCTGCGGGCTGATGGTGTAAATCCTGAATCCGTTCTGCCATGGCCACTAAATTGGCCACCGCCATACTCAACTGATGCAACATTTCCTGAATTGGCTTGGTCATGCCTTTTAACTTCGAGTTTTCAAAGGCCAAATGATTGGCCATTTGGTGTAAATCCGCAGTATCACGCGTTAATGCGACAAACCATTGAGGATAATTATGATCATCTTCCAATAAGATTTTTTTAAGTACCACATGGGTATCTTGAATGGTTTTGTGGATACGCTTTTCAATAATTGGGCCAATAGCAATCGGCCAAATTACACTGGTGACGACTGCACTACAGATCACGCCAATCGTAATTTCTAAAAAACGCCCTAAGGCCATGTCAAAAATGGATACGCTGTCAATAAAATATACAATGTTGTAGCAAATAATGACCGTGGTATAGCCTGCCAACATTGCCGCATAACTACGTGGACTGCGATCAAGTAAGGATAAATATAAACAGCCCCCGACCCAAAGTGATAAGAACACAGTGAATAGCCACGGCGTATGGATCAGCACAGGCGTGACGAAAATGGCCACCACTGCGCCAATAAAAGTACCCAAAATACGATGTGCACTTTTTGAAATATTTAAACCACTGTAGGGATTGGCAATAACAAAGACCGTACCAATAGCCCAAATCGGATAGGCCAGATTCAAGGCGAAAGCAATATACAAAGCCAAAATTCCTGCCAAAAATGTTTTGGTTGCAAAGATCCAATCTAAGCGATTTGGACGAAATGCAAGCAGGGGTTTGATCAGTAGCATTGATGCGCTCTAACATGAAAGTTAAAAAAAAATCATCCCTACACCCAATAACACTGTATTGAATGTGATGGATGCAGAAGAGGAAGATGCTCAGCAAAAAATCATATTTTCAATTCATGATCAAGCTGTAACACGTATAGAAAAAAGCGGTATAGATTTAAGAAAATAAATCTATATAGGATATTTCGTTAATTATTTTTTCAAAAATAGAATTTATTGTCAAATAAAATATCTTAATTTGATAATTTATACATTTTTATAATGGTTCCCATGCTAAAAATGATCATGGCGTTTGCTTGAGCACTATCATCCCTGCTGAGATGCAGATGCAATCGGGCCAAGTTTAACTTGGCCCGATGTACGTCGCTATTCGATGCAATATTTAAATCACAGTATCAGCTTGAGCTGCATTGTGGCGCAATTGAGGCTAGGCAATCGCTTTGTCCTGACTCAAATGCCAAGTGGGCATCAAGGTATTGGAGGCTAAGCTTTCATCTAGTAATTTATGTGCGGTGACTGCACCTGCCACAGGTAAGCCTTTTGGATCAAGCACACCCAATTGCACCAACACACTGGCTTGGTCCCAATAAATGTGTTCATGGCATAACTTGTCACCACGGAATTTAATGACCCCTAACATTGGAATTTCCACATATTTTCCAGTTGCAGCAATGCCTGGAATCAACCAATCAATTTCTTGATCATGCGTAAAACGCATCACAAATTCATCAACAATTTGGGTCACACCCACCGTGCGAGAAATCGAAATTAAACGCATATCTTGTGGATTATTGTGTACAAAGTGATGTTGATAGAAGCGTGATAACTGCTGATAGCCCACACCGCCAGTCATGGTAGGAATATGATTAACATAAGGATCTGCCACCATGGTGGCCATCGTTGCAGCGACATCACGTGTTTCAAATTCATGTCGACAGTGCTCTTCCCACAAGGCTTCTAGATCATAATGTGGACCCATGACTTTGCGTAATGCGGTAATGCTGCGTTCGTGGGCCATCACTGCACTGGCTTTGTCATAATGCTGCCCCTGAGGACGTGCAAAAGCATGATCGACATCTAAATAAAGGAAGGTTTTGACCTGTGGCTGTTGTGCGAAAGCCTGCATGATTTTGCGACGCTTTTCTTCAGGACAAAATTGATCCAGTTCTGCCATGTGCAACACCACATGCCCTTGAATATTGCAGGCTTCATCTAAATTATTTTCAATACCCACGCCATAATAACCCACTGCACATGCCACCTCAGGTAAACGACATGCTGCTAAATAGGCCAACTTTCCACCTAAGCAATAACCGACCACCCCCAGTCCTACGCTTGGGTCACACACATCGAGTGTTTTTAATACCTTAAGTGTGGCTTGAATATCTTCAACGCCCAGGTTTTCATCAAAATTTTGGTACAGCGCTAAAGCTTGGGCAAAATCCGCTTCGCTATAGCCCAGCTCAATGCCAGCTTGAGTGCGCCAAAACAGATCAGGCACCAACACGGTATAGCCCTCTTCAGCCAATATATCTGCTTTTGCACGCATGGCAGCATTGATGCCAAAAATTTCCTGACACAGCACAATGCCCGGACCTTGACCTGCAGCAGGGACAGCTAAATACGCATTAAAATGTTTGTCCCCGTGTGGGATTTGGATATAACGCCCCGTCATGATGCTCTCCTTTTGCTCAATATCATCGCTTCATCTATGTGGCCATAGAGTGCGTCTTTATTCTCAAGTATTTATAAAAATTAATGTTAAATCATAGCTCTATTTTAACCCTCTGAACAGTCAACTCCTGTGTTTAACTGAAATGATGTCTAGATAAACAGTGTCGAAACATCACCCAAGCCACACAACAGAGATAACTTCTTCAGCGGGTCAGATTTGCTTACACCAATGTATATAGCTGCTGAATCGGGCATGTTTTGGCATATGACTTGCTTCATAGCGATGGATGATAGGAGAGTAATCGTTCTAGATTCGCCGAAGGAGCAACGACCCCGGAATCTCTCAGGCAAAAGGACTGTCATCGATTTCAATCTGGAGAGCAATCAACAAGGTTTGATTCACCGAAGGAATAAAGCAGGTCTGACTTGCTGAAGATCTCAGGTTCATAGACAGATGGGGCATATTTTCTTGTTCAAGACAATGTGCGGCCATGTCTGCTTGAGCCTAATCACAGGTGCAATGCTTTGCCTGACCCTCACTTGAACGAGGTATCCTTCTAGGCATTGAGATCTTACTTTATGAAGTCATCTGATTTACAAACCGAGCAACAACCGCAGCTTGAGCGGCATTTAAGCAATCGACATTTACAACTCATTGCCATTGGGGGCGCGATTGGCACCGGCTTATTTATGGGCTCAGGCAAAGCGATTGCCTTAGCTGGCCCCTCTTTGCTGCTGATCTATTTAATGATCGGCTTTATGTTTTTCTTTTTAATGCGCGCCTTAGGCGAAATGCTGTTGTCCAATTTAGAGTATAAATCCTTTATTGACATGGCCAATGATCTCATTGGCCCTGCGGCAGGCTATTACATGGGGTGGACCTACTGGCTTGGCTGGGTACTGGTGGGGATTGCGGACTTAGCCGCCATTATTAACTATTTAGGCTTTTGGCTGCCTCCCGAGCAACAGTTTACCCCTATCGGACAAGCCGCCATTAGTGCAGTGTGCGTGTTATTGGTGCTGGGCTTAAACTTTTTAACCGTTAAATTGTTTGGTGAAGTGGAATTTTGGTTTGCACTTATTAAGATTTTGGCCATTTTAGGTTTAATTGCCATTGGCGGCTATATGGTATGGAGTGGCTTTCAAAGCAGTTCCGGCACCGTGGCCAGCTTTAGTCATGTTTGGTCACATGGGGGCGTATTCCCCCAAGGCCTGCTGGGCTTCTTTGCCGGCTTTCAAATTGCGATGTTTGCCTTTGTCGGGGTCGAACTGATTGGGAGCATGGCCGCTGAAGCCAAAGATCCTGAAAAAAATCTGCCCAAAGCAGTTAACGCAATTCCGCTACGCATTATTTTATTCTACGTGTTATCACTGTTTGTGGTGATGTCGGTGACGCCGTGGAATCAAATTGCCCCCGACCAAAGTCCCTTTGTGACTTTATTTTTAAATGCGGGTATTGCCACATCCGCCTTAATCATGAACCTTGTGGTGCTCTCTTCGGTGATGTCATCGATGAATAGTGGTGTATTTTCAACCAGTCGTATGTTATTTGGTTTATCACAGCATCGTTTGGCGCCAAATCAGTTCTCACAGTTATCAAAACGTGCTGTGCCTACACGTGGCTTAATCTTTTCTTGTGGCTTCATGATGAGTGGTGCTGCGCTACAATATTTTGTTCCCAATACCATGGAAGCCTTTACCTTAGCCAGTGCCTTGTGTGTGGTTCTATTTATCAGTATTTGGGCCTTAATTATGTGCTGTTACTTACGTTACCGCCATTTAAAGCCACATTTGCATCAAGCTTCACGCTTTAAAATGCCCGGTGGCGTTGTGATGGCCTATGTGGTCTTGGCCTTCTTAACCTTTGCCTTAGCGATTTTAAGTCTTGAAGCCGATACGCGACGTGCCCTGTTACTGAGCCCCTTATGGCTGTTGTGCTTAAGCATTGGTTACTTTGGTTTTTATAAACCAACTCAAGCCAAACGCCTACAAAAATTAATCTAATCTTTTTTGGTTCAATCTGAAAGGTGAATGCATGCATTCACCTTTTTTAACAGTTCAACAACAATATGTATCATTTTAGGGCGATTTATTTTTGCTACTGTTGATTTTAGTGCAGCAATGGACCCAAAACGACCGTATGCCGCTCAATTGTGTTGATTTTATTCTTTATGCAACCCATTCAGGATGGCATCACAATTGCATAATAAAAAATCGTTACAGGAGAGAAATCTTCAATGATTCGCCGAAGGTGCAACATCCCGGAAACTCTCAGGCAAAAGGACTGTAACGCATAATAAAAAATCTGGAGAGTGCATACGCACACCGAAGGAGGAAGGGGCAATCCCGAAACTCTCAGGTCCAAGGACAGATGGGATATCACCTAAATTTGTGAGGACGATATGACCCATATTGCCATTATTGGTGCAGGGATCACGGGTGTGACCACTGCATATGAACTCATCAAGCAAGGCTTTGATGTGACTGTGTTTGAAAAAAATCTTTATCCTGCAATGGAAACCTCCTTTGCCAACGGCGGGCAGCTGTCTGCTTGTAATGCCGAGGTTTGGAATCAAAAGTCGACCATTGCTAAAGGTTTAAAGTGGATGGCGCAAAAAGATGCCCCGCTGTTGCTCAACCCTTCATTTAATTTACATAAATACAAATGGTTAGCATCTTTTTTAAACAACATTAAACACTATGAAAACAATACCATTGCCACGGTGCGTTTAGCTTTAGATGCCCGTCAGCATATGTTCCGTATTGCCGATGAAGAAGGCTTTGATTTTAACTTAGAAAAAAAAGGCATTTTGCATTTTTATCATAATCAATATGAATTTGATGTGGCTAAGAAGGTCAATCAGCTGCTGCAAAAAGGTGGTTTAGAGCGCTATGCAGTCAGTCCTGAAGAAATTCAAGCCATTGAGCCGACCTTAACTGGTCAATATTATGCAGGTTTTTATACCCCAGATGATGCAACAGGCGACATCCATAAATTTACCCGCGGTCTTGCACAGGCCTGCGAGAAATATGGGGTGAAATTTTGTTTAGCTGCCAATGTATTAAAAGTGAATCCGGCCTCAGATCAGGTTGAAATTCTTTATCAGCAACACGACTCTGCGCAAAAACAAGTCTTTGATGGCGTCGTGATTTGTGGTGGTGTCAATAGTTACCACTTGGGTGAACAACTGGGTGACAACATCCATATTTATCCGGTCAAAGGCTATTCGATTACGGTGAATCTGCACGATGAAAAAAGTGTACAAAATGCCCCTTGGGTCAGTTTATTAGACGAAAGCGCTAAAATTGTGACTTCACGCTTAGGCAAAGATCGCTTCCGTGTCGCAGGCACCGCTGAATTTAATGGCTATAACAAAGATATTCGCCATGACCGCATTCAGCCTTTGGTGGATTGGGTCAATAAAAACTTTGATATTGCCACTGACAGTGTGGTGT
>CAVBYE010000118.1:0-7541 GCA_963599285.1 Bacteroidaceae bacterium
GTTGCAAGCGCTTCGCCTTCAACATCTTCAGCGATGATAAGAAGTGGTTTACCCGTTTTTGCAACAGCTTCAAGTACAGAAATCAGCTCACGAATGTTGCTCACTTTCTTGTCTACAAGAAGAATGAATGGGTTTTCAAGTTCAGCTGTAAGCGTATCTTGTTTGTTTGCGAAGTACGGAGAGATGTAACCGCGGTCAAACTGCATACCTTCAACAACGTCAAGTGCGTCTTCGAAGCCTGAACCTTCTTCAACAGTGATCACGCCTTCTTTACCCACGCGTTCCATTGCTTCAGCAATTAAACGACCTACAGTGGTATCAGAGTTTGCAGAGATCGAACCGACTTGTTCAATTGCTTTAGTATCTGATGCAGGTTTAGCTGTGTTTTTAATTTCAGTCACAACTGCTTTAACCGCGATGTCGATACCGCGCTTAAGATCCATTGGGTTCATACCCGCTGTGACTGACTTGATGCCTTCGTTTAAGATTGCTTGAGCCAAAACAGTTGCAGTTGTTGTACCGTCACCCGCGATGTCGTTAGTCTTTGAAGACACTTCACGAACAAGTTGAGCACCCATGTTTTCAAACTTGTCTTTTAACGTGATTTCTTTCGCAACAGAAACACCATCTTTAGTGATGTGCGGCGCGCCAAAAGAACGATCGATCACAACGTTACGGCCTTTAGGACCTAAAGTTACTTTTACTGCATCGGCAAGTACGTTCACGCCTGCGATCATTTTCGCGCGAGCTGAATCACCAAATTTTACGTCTTTAGCTGACATGTTTTAACTCCAAATTTTTAAAAATTATTAAGATGAATTAAAAGGACAAATTAAGCTTCAAACACCGCAAGGATGTCAGATTCTTTCATAATTAGAAGCTCTTCGCCGTCAACTTTTACAGTTGTACCTGCATAAGTACCAAACAATACTTTGTCGCCTACTTTCACGTCTAATGCGCGTACGCCATTTTCAGTGATTTGACCATTACCTACAGCAATGATTTCGCCTTGCGCTGGTTTTTCAGCCGCAGAACCTGGAAGTAAGATACCGCCAGCTGTTTTTGTTTCTTCTTCAACACGACGGATCACTACGCGGTCATGTAATGGACGAATGTTGCTCATAGAAAACTCCATCAAATAAGTCTTAAAGTAAAAGACGCCAACTTCGACTTTGTTATTCCTTCAGTCGACGCCATGAAAATCTATGACTCAGTTGTGGGGATGGAAAAAAACGCTTCAAGGGCAAAAACGAAAAAAAAATACTTTTTTCGCTTATTTTTTAATCTTTAGTGCAGTTATGCTCACTCAAACACACAATTTTAGCTCTCGAACGATGCTGCATCGTGCAAAAACTGCTGCGGCGTAAATCGTTCACCATTTGTGCATAAAAATACAACACCAATCACATGATACAATTTAAGTTGCTACCCCGTTGGCTGGGTTATCGTGAATTAATTTATTGTTAAAAATGAAGGGGCAACGGTGAATTTGAGCATGATGAATTGCTATTTTTAAAGCATTTGCTCTATTTTTAATCAAACAAATATGCTTTCAGGCATGCTCATCCAAAATACAAATCACTACTATTTATTTAATCAATGATATAATTTCGGATAAATATAGTTGTAAGACATTGTTTTTTATTAAAATAAGTTTAGTAAATACTCAATATTTAAATACAGAATTCAGATTGAATTTTTAGCATAATTTTATAAACACTTGTTTATTATATAAATTTTATTAAAAAATACCCAAAAGTCGCTGTTTTGCGCCATCATGCTTTAGTCTTATTTTTTTCGCTTTTTTGTGCTTTAATAGCGCCACTTTTTTTTCATATTGAGTTCAATTCGTGTTCTGACATGAACTTGAACTGTACTTTTGTACATTTTGTACATATTTGAGATAGGCCTCACCATGACCCAAGTGAACGCACCAGAATTCGTTCGTCACCCTAAGCTAATTGCATGGGTGGAAGAGATTGCACAATTAACCAAACCTGCAAAAGTTGAATGGTGTGACGGTAGCGCAGAAGAGTATCAACGTTATATCGACTTGATGATCGCTAACGGCACAATGCAAGAACTGAATCAAGAAACGCATCCTGGTTCTTACCTTGCAAATTCTGACCCTTCTGACGTTGCGCGTGTTGAAGGTCGTACTTATATCTGTTCAGAAAACCAAGCTGATGCTGGTGCGACTAACAACTGGGAAGCTCCAGCTGAAATGCGTGCTCGCTTAAACGGCTTATTTGACGGTTCAATGAAAGGTCGTACTTTGTACGTTGTTCCTTTCTCTATGGGTCCTTTAGGTTCTCATATTGCACACATCGGTATCGAACTTACTGACTCTCCTTACGTAGCTGTTAGCATGTCTAAAATGGCGCGCATGGGTAAAGCAGTTTATGACGTTTTAGGTACTGACGGTGAATTCGTACCTTGCGTACACACTGTAGGTGCACCGTTAGAAGAAGGTCAAAAAGACGTTGCTTGGCCGTGTAACCCTGACAAATGGATCGTTCATTACCCAGAAACACGTGAAATCTGGTCTTACGGTTCAGGTTACGGCGGTAACGCATTGCTTGGTAAAAAATGCCTAGCTTTACGTATTGCATCTTACATGGGTCGTCAACAAGGTTGGTTAGCTGAACACATGCTCATCCTTGGCGTGACAAACCCACAAGGCGAAAAACACTACATCGCAGCTGCATTCCCATCTGCTTGTGGTAAAACAAACTTCGCTATGTTGATTCCACCAGCAGGTTATGAAGGTTGGAAAATTGAAACTGTAGGTGACGATATTGCTTGGATCAAACCAGGTGAAGATGGTCGCTTATATGCAATCAACCCTGAAGCTGGTTTCTTCGGTGTAGCACCTGGTACAAATACTAAGACTAACCCGAACTGTATGGCAACTCTTCATAAAGATGTTATCTATACAAACGTTGCTGTTACAGACAATGGCGAAGTTTGGTGGGAAGGTCTTTCTAAAGAAGCACCTGCTAACCTGACTAACTGGAAAGGTCAACCACACACTGGCGAAGAAAAAGCAGCGCATCCAAATGCTCGCTTCACAGTTGCAGCGGGTCAATGTCCTTCTATTGACGCTGACTGGGAAAATCCAGCAGGTGTTCCAATTTCTGCGTTCATCTTCGGTGGTCGTCGTGCAGACACAGTGCCTCTAATTTCAGAAGCATTTGACTGGGTTGACGGTGTTTACAAAGCTGCGACGATGGGCTCTGAAACCACTGCTGCTGCTGTTGGTCAACAAGGTGTTGTACGTCGTGACCCGTTCGCGATGCTTCCATTCGCTGGTTACAACATGGCTGACTACTTCACACACTGGTTAGAAATGGGCGAGCAAGTTGGCGCGAAAGCGGCTGCTGCTGGCAACAAACTTCCTGGTATCTACAACGTGAACTGGTTCCGTCGTGATGCTGAAGGCAACTTCGTATGGCCTGGTTTCGGTCAAAACATGCGTGTTCTTGAGTGGATCATTGACCGTTGTGAAGGTCGTGCAACTGCTGTTGAAACACCAATCGGCTTAGTTCCAACTTACGAACAGTTGAACTGGACGGGTTCTGACTTCACGAAAGAACAATTTGACCTTGTAACTTCTCAAGACAAAGATCAATGGATCAAAGAACTTGAAAGCCACACTGAATTGTTCGAAAAACTAGGTGATCGTATGCCTGAAGCGTTAAAAGCGCGTCAAGCAGAATTGATTGCTGCGGTTAAATCTGCTTAATTGCATATTTAATTGAAAAAAGGTCGCGTAAGCGGCCTTTTTTTATATCACTTTGCACACATTTAAGCATGCACACGCACATTGCATCTCCTCGTTCATTTTCCTGCCCTGAAGCTCATTATTCAAAAGCACAATAAAACTTGGTTATTTGGCTAATTTTTATCATTTTATTGTTGTCTAATAAAAGATTAGGCTAGTCTCGATGTCATTACGATAATTTTCATACTTCACTCATAACTTTAATAAATGAGCTTTGATGAGTTTTTCATCTATTTAGGAGCGTTTATGCAACCCAACACCCCACCTTCTGCTGCGCCCATCAGCCGAAAAACACGCATAAAATCAATTATTGGCGGCTCTGCAGGTAACTTGGTCGAATGGTACGACTGGTATGTTTATGCTGCCTTCACCCTCTATTTTGCCCCCAAATTTTTCCCCGAAGGCGATGACACCGTTAAGTTGCTACAAGCGGCAGCAGTGTTCGCCTTAGGTTTTTTAATGCGCCCAATTGGTGCATGGGTCATGGGGGTCTATGCCGATCGTAAGGGTCGTAAGGCCGGCCTGTCATTGTCGGTCTCGCTCATGTGTTTCGGTTCATTACTCATTGCCTGTGCCCCCACCTATGAAAGCGTCGGTATGTTAGCCCCGGCTATTCTTTTATTGGCACGTCTACTCCAAGGTCTAAGCGTTGGGGGGGAATATGGCTCTAGTGCAACCTATTTGTCTGAAATGGCAGGTAAAAATCACCGTGGCTTTTTCTCAAGCTTCCAATACGTGACCTTAATTTCAGGTCAGTTACTCGCGCTATGTACCCTCATCGTATTACAACGTACGCTCACCGATGATGCCTTAAGTGAATGGGGCTGGCGTATTCCCTTCTTCATTGGTGCTGTATTGGCCATTGTGGTGTTTTGGATTCGTCGTGGCTTGGTGGAAAGTGAGTCCTCTAAGCAAGCGCAGAAACAAGCTGCTGAAGGTGGGCCAAAGTCAGGTGCAATTGAGCTGTTTACCAAACATCCCAAAGCCGCGCTCACCGTCATTCTGCTTACCGCAGGCGGTACACTCGCCTTTAACACCTTTACGACGTATTTACAAAAATACTTGGTCAATACCACAGGTTTTGATAAAGCCACAGCCACAGAAATTACCACAGCAGCGATCTTTATCTTTATGCTAGTGCAGCCTTTAGTCGGTGCCTTGTCAGACAAAATTGGGCGTAAACCGATTATGGTGGCCTTTGGTGTCTTGGGTGTGCTGTTTACCATTCCAATCTTCAATGGCTTAGCAACCACATCTAATCCGACCACTGCGTTTATGCTGTGTATGAGCGGTATGCTGATTGTTTCAGGCTATACCGCCATTAATGCCGTGGTTAAAGCTGAACTGTTCCCTGCGCATATTCGTGCTTTAGGGGTCGCTTTACCTTATGCCATTGCCAATACGCTGTTTGGGGGTACCGCAGAGCTGGTCGCGCTGAGCTTTAAAAATGCAGGCCATGAAAGCTACTTCTTCTACTACATTACATTCATGATTGGTATTTCCTTAGTGACCTATATCTTTATGAAAGACACCAAAAAGCATTCCATGATTACAGACGATTAACACCGAATGCCTTTCCAAAAAGCACCATAAATTGGTGCTTTTTTATGCAATAACTTCCGTGGTCACAGCTTGCTTGTGGCATACTATTGAAAATACACATGGAAATTTTGAGATGAAGAACAGATATAAATTTTCTGGATTAGTTTGTGTGATGTTGGGGCTTATGGCGTGTCAAAGTACACCGCGCAGTTATGATGGTTTAACTGGCTATGAAGTAGAAAGTCAGAGCCAAACCAGCGCCACTCTTGCCTATACCCTTGCAGGACGCCAAAATCAACAATTGGATGTCAATAAACTTCAAGCTGCATGCAAAAAAGTATTAGGCCATGAAAAAGACTATAAAATTAATGTCTTAAGTATCAATGAAATTATCAATCCGCAAGAAAGTGCACCTGAGTACGGCCTCCCGATTGGCAATAGTCGCACGAATTTTGGCTTGAGCAATACCCCTGACTTACACAGTGATCAAAATGTAGCAACGCTACAATCACTCGATGTGCGCCCAAGCACATTACATGTTGTACGTTATACCTGTAGCTAAAGAAAGACTCAAAGGGCTGATTTCAGCCCTTTGTTTAACGTGTTTTATAAAAACTGACATTGCGAAATTCTGGCGATTCATCTAAATCTGGCCAAGTGGTTGCACTCCGCTCATCCAACTTTATATATTTAGGATGGCTAAAGTTTTTTACCCGACTATCCGCAACCCAAACTTCTGGTGCAAATTTTAAGAATTCATCCAAGAAGAAGCGATTGCATTGGTCATAAAGTACATCCGCAGCCAATAAAATATCAACCTGCTCTGCTTTATACAGATCATCCAAATATTCAAGCTCAACGTTATTCAATGCGGCATTGGCACGACAAGCATCTAGACTGACTTGATCGATATCACAGCAGATCACGCGCTTAGCACCGGCCATTTTCGCCGCAATGGCCACTACACCTGAGCCTGCACCAAAGTCCAACACCACTTTGTCTTTGACATGCTGCGGCTCTGCCAATAACCACTGCGCCATTGCAAGACCTGAGGCCCAGCAAAAAATCCAATAGGGGGTATCATTCCAAATGCGACGAATCACCTCATCATCAAGCTTATCGGTTGGGAAGACCGGTGGAATCAGCCAAAGTGAGATTGGGGTTTCAGGCAACTGCTGTGCATGAAGTTCACACTGCGGAATCACGTCGTGTAAGGCCTGAATTAAGTGCTGTGGTGCAGGATTCAATTGAATATTACTGCTCATTGTTTTATGTCGTTATATAAGATGATGAAAATCTATCCTCAGTCTGAGGACATCACAATAAAAAGCCTTATCTTATTGACATAAGATAAGGCCCAATTTTTTCATGAGAAGCAGCAAGGCTTCAATTGAGGCAATTAACCTAAAGCTTTCTCAGCAGCTTCAACCGTTTGACGAATTAACGTAGTAATGGTCATTGGGCCAACACCGCCTGGTACTGGTGTATATGCAGATGCGATGTCTTCAATACCCACCAGTTGGATATCACCTACACCACCGCCATCACGTGGGTGGAAGCCCGCATCCACGACAACAGCGCCTTGTTTGATCCAGTCTTTTTGAATCAATTCAGCTTTACCCACTGCACCAACAATAATGTCCGCTTGTTTGACAAAGCTTGCAAGATCTTGCGTACGTGAGTGGCAAATCGTCACGGTTGCATTGGCTTCAAGTAACATTGCCGCCATGGGTTTACCCAAAATTGCAGAACGACCTACAACCACCGCATGTTTACCTGCGATTTCAATGTTGTTTTCTTTTAGAATCGTCATGATGCCCGCAGGTGTTGCAGAACCATATGCTGCTTCACCCATCGCCATACGGCCGTAACCTAAGCAGGTTACGCCATCAACGTCTTTTGCAAGTGAGATCGCATCAAAACATGCACGCTCATCAATTTGAGCAGGTACAGGATGTTGTAAAAGAATACCGTGTACATCAGGATTGGCATTGAGTTTTTCAATTTCAGCCAATAATTCTTCAGTTGTGGTTTCTTTTGGAAGTTCAACTTTTAATGAATCCATACCGACACGGCGGCAAGCATTCCCTTTCATACGTACATAAGTTGCAGATGCACCATCGTCACCCACCAAAATAGTCGCCAAAATTGGAGTACGACCTGACTTGGCTTTTAACGCTTCTACGCGAGTTAATAAGTCAGCTTCAATTTGCTT
>CAVBYE010000119.1:0-7534 GCA_963599285.1 Bacteroidaceae bacterium
GAAAGATAGAAAGATAGAAAGATAGAAAGATAGAAAGATAGAAAGATAGAAAGATAGAAAGATTAAAGTGCCAAGTCAAATTTTAGGCACAAAAAAACCGCTGCTAAAGCGGTTAATTGTTCAAGTTGGTGCGCTCAGAGAGATTCGAACTCCCGACCCCTTAGTTCGTAGCCAAGTGCTCTATCCAGCTGAGCTATGAGCGCGACGATAAGTAAATCGTGGCGGTGAGAGAGGGATTCGAACCCTCGATACAGTTGCCCGTATGCATCCTTAGCAGGGATGTGGTTTCAGCCACTCACCCATCTCACCGTAACGTGGTGGCAATATTATAGAGGAAAGGTATTTCATGCAAGCCCTGAAATGCAAAAAAGTGAAAAAAATCACTCAACAAGACACTTTTTAATCAGTTTTGCTGTTTTTTGGCTTTTGGCGTTTATAAACTGTTCAGTTATACAAAAAAACAAAGCGAAAACACATTATTGCAGCCAATTACGTGCAGTCTCGGCTGTGATGACTTATGCTAAAGCTATCTACTGATAAGAAACTGAAGATATGATGAAAACTTGGGTCGATCCTGAAGCAAAGGCAGAAGCCGAACGTTATGACAATCCCATCCCGAGTCGTACTCTGATTCTAGAGACGATTACACAAGCCCAAGCACCACAGTCGCATGCCGATTTGGTGGAACACTTTGAAATTGCCGATCAAAAAAGTATTGATGCCCTGCAACACCGTCTAATTGCAATGGTACGTGATGGTCAGCTGATGAAGGAGGGCTTTAAATTCCAGATTGCTGCTGAACAACCGACCCATGAAGCCACTGTCTATATCAATGCCAAAGGTTTAGGAACCGCCAATATTAGCGGCCATGACGATCTCCTGTTACCTGAACGTGAATTACGCCAAGTCTTTAATGGCGACCGGGTTAAAGTGCGTCAAACTTCTGTCGACCGTAAAGGCAAAGCATGGGGCTTTGTGACCGAAGTATTACAACATCGCGTCAAACAAGTCATCGGTAAGGTGTCTATGTACGACGGTGAATACTTTGTACAGCCTGCCAATCCGAATGCTCACCAACCGATTACCTTAGAAAAAGAATTGATTGAGCATGCCAAAGTCAATTTAGGTGATTCCATTCGTGTCGCGATTGATACCTATCCAAACAAAGAAGAATTTGCTACGGGTCATATTGTGCAGTCGATGGCCGACAAAGCCGACACTGAAATCATTATTCCACAAACCATTTTAGAATTTGGTTTGCCTTATGAATTCCCAGAAGAAGTGGTCAAAGACGCAGAAAGCTTTAAAGAGCCGAATGCACAAGACCGCGAAGGTCGTATCGATTTACGTGATTTAGCTTTAGTGACCATTGATGGTGAAGACGCGCGTGACTTTGACGATGCCGTTTATGCCGAAAAACGTGCAGGTGGTGGCTACCGTGTTGTGGTTGCCATTGCCGATGTGAGCCATTATGTACGTCCAGGCAAGCCATTGGATGATGAAGCAGTCGAGCGCGGTACATCTGTGTACTTCCCACACTTTGTGCTGCCAATGCTGCCTGAGGCGCTCTCAAACGGTCTCTGTTCGCTTAATCCAGACGTCGACCGTTTGTGTATGGTCTGTGATTTAAAACTGTCACGCGCAGGTCGTGTCACGGGTTATGAGTTCTACCCATCAGTGATGCATTCAAAAGCACGTTTAACCTATGACAACGTTGCGAAATACTTTGAAGGCGACAGCACGGCGATTACTGAAAACCGTGATGTGCGTAAATCACTCAACACCTTGTTCCAATTGTACCAAGTCCTTAAAGGTTTACGTGCTGAACGTCATGCCATGGAATTTGAAACAGTTGAAACCTACATGACCTTCGATGAGCTTGGCGGTATTCAAGACATTCTGCCACGTACCCGTAATGACGCGCACAAACTCATTGAAGAATGCATGTTGTTGGCTAACGTTGCCGCAGCAGAATATGCACTGAAAAATGATGTGCCTATGCTGTACCGTATTCACGAACCACCTGAGTTCTCACGGATTCAAAAAGTGCGTGACTTTGTCAAGTTACTCGGCTTGCCGTTCCCTGAACAACCCACCCAAGCCGATTACCAAGCCGTGATTGATGCCACTAAAGACCGTATTGATGCACCAAGTATTCATGCGGTGTTACTGCGCTCAATGATGCAGGCGTACTATGGGCCAAATAACGCGGGTCACTATGGCTTAGCATATGATGCTTACACGCACTTTACCTCGCCAATTCGTCGCTATCCTGACTTATTGTTACACCGTGCGATTAAAGCGCATCTAAAACATAAACCATCACCATTGTCAGGCGGCGCATTAGAAGAAGCAGGAAATCACTTCTCTGCCACTGAACGTCGTGCCGATGAAGCATCGCGTTCTGTGACCACATGGCTCAAATGTCACTACATGCAACAGCATTTAGGTGAAGAGTTCGTGGGAACAATTTCTGCTGTGGCTGAATTTGGTCTGTTTGTCACGCTGAAAGACTTGTATGTCGATGGCATGATCCACGTGAGCCAATTGGGCGATGACTTCTTTGTCTTCGATCAACCAAGTCAAAGCTTAGTCGGTCAACATCAGGGTCAAACCTTTAGCTTAGGCGATGAAGTCAAGATTAAAGTGGCTGGAGTCAACCTTGAAGAACGTAAAATTGACTTTGAGTTAGTCCAACAACTCAGTCATGCTGGTCGTCCTTTACGTAGCCGTGCCCCGCGCACTACGCAGCGTCCTGCCCCGCGCCAACGCCCACAGGCGAAGGAAGAAGTTTTCTCTGAACGACCACGTTCAACTGAAACACAGGAGGCCGGCGAACAGCCCATTAAAAAGAAAAAAGACAAGGCCAAGCCCAGTTCTTACAGCAAAAAACCTGCTAAGAAAAATTCAGCTAAATCTGAAGCAAAGGCTAAAGATAAGTTGAAGAAAAAGGCCAAAGCCAAAAAGAAAAAAGCCAATGCGAAAGCCAAAGGCGAGTAAATGAGGAAAAAAAAGAGCGCTTCGGCGCTCTTTTTTTATGATGTTGCTTGATTTCAGCACCAATAAGCCCTACATCTACTGATAAGACCAAATTGAGCAATTCAACGATGACACTTCAACAGGCAACTTTGCCAGTTCCACAATTTGACCAAATTCGCCTTGAACAATTAAAACAAGACATTGAAACCGCCATTCAGCAAGGTCAGCAATTTCTACACGACCTAGACACGGTACCCACCACGCAAGCGGCGCGCCTCAACACGCTCGAACAGCTCGATACGCTTGAAAACAACATGAGTGAATCTTGGGGCGTGCTGTCGCACCTCAATGCAGTCATGAACAATACCGAAACTCGTGAGGTGTATCAAAGCTTATTGCCGCTTCTTAGCGCGTACTATACCGAACTTGGTCAACACACGGTGTTATACCAAACCTTCCAACAGGTACATGATGACAGCGCCTACAGCAACTTAAGCCCCGCACAGCAAAGTGCCATTCGCTTAGCGCTACGTGACTTTAAACTGTCTGGTGTTGCGCTCCAAGGCGAAGCGAAAAAACGCTATGCCGAGATTTCAGCGCGTTTATCACAGCTTTCGTCTGACTTCTCAAACCATGTGTTAGATGCCACCCAAGCCTATTTCAAACCGCTCTCTGCAGATGAACTTCAAGGCTTGCCTGAAAGCAGCGTTGAATTGCTCAAACAATATGGCCAGCAGCGTGAACTTGAGCAGCCTGTGGCAACGCTCGACTTCCCTTCTTATTTAGCCATCATGACCTATGCACAAGATCGCACTTTGCGTGAAACCCTGTACAAAGCCTACACCACACGTGCATCTGATCAAGCGGATCTGCCTGAATTTGACAATACGCAAGTGATGGAAGAGATCTTAAGCTTACGTCAAGAAATGGCAGCTTTACTCGGTTTTAATCACTATGCTGAGTTGTCTTTGGCCAGCAAAATGGCACCAGATGTCAACAGTGTACAGCAGTTCTTAATCGAACTTGCCGAACATGCACGTGCACCTGCAACGCAAGACATGAGTGAACTCAAGGCCATTGCTGCTGCCGATGGGATTGATGAATTACAACCTTGGGACAGCACTTATTACTCAGAAAAACTGAAAGTACAACAGTTCAATTTGTCTCAAGAAGCCCTTAAACCTTATTTCCCTGCACCGAAGGTCCTACAAGGTCTGTTTAGCATCGTCAAACGCCTCTATGGGATTGATGTCATCGAACGTCAAGCACCACTTTGGCACCAGGATGCACGTTACTTTGAGCTTGAAGATCAGGGTCAAGTATTGGGCGGCTTCTACTTTGACCTCTACGCACGCAGTGGCAAACGTGGTGGTGCATGGATGAGTGGTTTCCGTTCACGTATGCAAAGCTCACAAGGGCTACAAAAGCCGATTTGCTATATGGTGTGTAACTTTACCCCACCTGTCGGTGAGCAAGCTGCACTACTCACCCATGATGAAGTCATCACCCTCTTCCATGAATTTGGTCATGGCTTACACCATATGCTTACCGAGGTAGACAATATTTCAGTAGCCGGTACTCACGGCGTGGCATGGGATGCCGTAGAACTACCAAGTCAATTTATGGAATTTTGGGCTTGGGATCATGAAAGCTTAGCCCTACTCAGTGAGCATATTGAGTCGAAACAAGCCTTACCTGCCGACTTACTTAAAGCCTTGCTTGATGCTCGTTTCTTCCAATCAGGTATGCAAACCTTACGTCAAATTGAGTTTGCTTTATTTGATTTAAACATTCACGAAGCGACACCTGCACTGAATGCACAAGGTATCCAAGCAACCCTAAACGATATTCGCAGTCAATTTAGTGTGGTGCCTTCTGTAGCCTATAACCGTTTCCAACACAGCTTTAGCCACATCTTTGCTGGTGGTTATGCAGCAGGCTATTACTCCTATAAATGGGCAGAAGTGCTCGCGAGTGATGCCTTTGACCGCTTTGAACAGGAAGGGATTTTTAATACCCAAACAGGTCAAGAGTTCCGTAAAGCCGTGTTGGCTGTAGGCGGTAAAGACAGCGCCTTAGATGCCTTTGTCAATTTCCGTGGTCGCGAACCTAAAATTGATGCACTGCTGCGTCATCAAGGTTGGACGAAAGGTCACGAAAACGCTTAAACTAAGCTTCATTTTTGCTTTTAAGGGATTTGTCTAATGACAATTAAACGTCGTTTTATTGCGGGCGCCAAATGCCCACGCTGCGAAGCTCAAGACCGTATTGTGATGCTGACAACTCCTGAAGCAGAATGGATTGAATGTATTGAGTGTGATTATTCAGAAAACCGCCCAACAGAGGTTGCAGCACCAGCAATGCCTGAAGTCGCTGATGAAGTGGGCGTAATTCAGTTCAAACCACGTCGTTAAGCGCCATCCGTGGCCGTTCGATATGTCACGAGCCTGTGGCTAATCGCCTTTTTCATGCTCATCTTTATGGTGAGCATGTATGTGCAACATCAACAACAGCCTCGTCATACTCAAGTTACACCTAGCCCCACACCTCAGCTTCAAACCAGTAGCTCGGGCCTGCTTGCAACACCTCTGAACCACGAACAACTGCACACAGAACAACAATACACACAGCAGCTCCTCCAACAACAGCAATTACTACAGCAGCAACATCAAGCGGCTGACCAACTCATTCACTTAAAACAACAACAAATTGAATTACTCGAAGCGCAGCTGAACAGTAGTGTCATTCATCCAACCCCATAAAGACGGCCTAAATCAGCTAGAATGAGCATATTCATGTTCGCGAATGCAGATTATGTCTTTCCCATTTTCATCCGATTTAAGCAAAGCTGTGGCTTGTCTGACCTTATCTGCCTTTTTATTTTCAGTAATGGGGGTCTGTATTCGCTATGCCTCAATCAGCGTAGATAACCCAACAATTGTTTTTTTTCGCAATGCAGTCGGCTTATTGATTTTTTTACCTCTACTGCTAAAAAAAGGTACTTTATTTTTTAAAACTGAAAAATTGTGGATGCATCTTTGGCGTTCCGTGGTGGGTTTAACCGCTATGTATGGCTTCTTTTATGCCATTGCCCAACTCAAACTTTCTAATGCCATGGTGTTTACCTATTCTTCGCCCATCTTTATTCCTCTGATTGCGTGGCTGTTCTTAAAAGAACGTGTCACTGCCAGTATGCTCTTGGCGGCACTGATTGGTTTAGTCGGCGTCGTATGTGTGGCTAAGCCAGACACAGGGTTACTAAACCACATGTCACTCATTGGCTTAAGTGCCAGCTTTCTTGCTGCAATGGCCTTTGTCACCGTACGTGCCCTGACCCATACCGAGCCACCAGAGCGCATCGTATTTTATTTTTGTCTGATTGGAAGCTTCATTTCGATGCTACCGATGTTTTGGCTATGGCGGCCATATACCTTACAGGAATGGGTTTTACTGATCAGTGCAGGGGTCTTAGCCAATGTGAGTCAATTATTTCTATCTCACGCCTATAAATTGGCACCGGCTGCGCAAATTGGGCCTGTCAATTATGTGGCAATTATATTTGCTGGTATTTGGGGTTATGTGTTTTGGACGGAAATTCCAGATCTATTTAGCATCATTGGCTTTAGTTTTATTTTAATGGCAATTTTACTGTGTAGCCCAATTGTTCAGCGTAAGCTTAATCGACCCTCGCCAAAACTTTGAGCCGTTTCCAATCCTTCCATGGCACTTGATCACACCAAATCACCAAAGGCTTATTTTGCTCAAAATAAATCACTACATAAAGCTGATGATCAATAATCTGCTGAATACGATCACGCGTCAGCTGCCCTGTTGACCATATTAAAGACCATTCTTGTTGATCGAGGTGCTGGATTTGTATAATTCTTACAGTATTTAGGAAATGCAACAGGCCGAGCCCTGCAATAATGACGAGCAGAATTTGTAACCACCAAGCTAAGCTCTGATAAAACAGCCATGCAATCAAAAACAGCATGCAGAGCTGAAAACACAGCCCTATTCGGCTGCGTTTCAGTTTAAATCGAGGCTTAGCCATGCACGTAATGTTTTAGCTTATTAATCAGTGCACGCATTTCAGGATACGGTGGTTCAGACACTTCCATGAACCAATCGAGTAAATCTGGATCTTCTTGTTCTACAAGCGCGGCAAACATTGCTTTCTCTTGGTCATCTGCTTGAAGATAGTAATTTTTAACATAAGGGTCAAAGTACACATCAATTTCTTTTAACCCACGACGTGCACGATAAATCACTTTGCGTTCTTCTAAACTCATCTCTTGCATTGCCTTTCTCTCAGCATGTTGAACTTAATTCAGTTTACCTTATTTAACGCTAAAAAGTGCCATTGCAGCCCTTCTACACGGCCTAATTACAGCCTTAAATAGCGAAAAAAAGGCAATAAAAAAGACCGGTGAAACACCGGTCTTTTTTAGAACAACTGAACAGTTCTAGCGAAATTAGTTAACTTCGCGATCTACTAGTTCAACGTAAGCCATCGGTGCAGCATCACCTGCACGGAAGCCCGCTTTAAGAACAC
>CAVBYE010000120.1:0-7493 GCA_963599285.1 Bacteroidaceae bacterium
CGAACGCTTTTTGCGTTACGAAACGAGTTTGTGGCATTGGACCTTCTTGTGAGTCAACAAGAAGAAGTACACAGTCAACCATAGACATTACACGTTCAACTTCACCACCGAAGTCGGCGTGTCCCGGGGTGTCGACGATGTTAATACGGTATTCAGTGTTGGTACGAGCATCAGTCCATTTAATTGCAGTGTTCTTTGCAAGAATGGTAATACCACGCTCAGATTCAATCGCGCCTGAATCCATCACACGTTCGATCTCGCCCGCGCGTTCACCCAAAGCACCTGATTGTTGTAAAAGTTTGTCGACTAAAGTCGTTTTACCATGGTCGACGTGCGCGATGATGGCAATGTTACGGAGAGTTTTAATATCAGACATGTAAATTCGATACGCTTTAAATTTGAGGGCAAATTATACAGAAAAATACACAAGTTTTATAGTGACTGAGGGCAGTCAATTGTATTTTTTTTGATAAGTGGTCGCGTTTTGATTTTGTAATGCTGTGTAAACAGATTAGAATAGCGCCACTCTTGCCAAAATTTATTTTGACTCATGTCTGATCTTAAGCATTCTCCTGAGCAAAAAGAGCAATTAGATTTAGTGTACGGCTTAGATGACCGACCTAAACCGTTTATTGCCTTTTTAGCAGCCTTCCAGCATTTACTTGCAATTATTGTCCCAATTGTGACCCCCGGCCTCCTGATCTGTCTGGCTTTAGGGGTATCTCAAGAAGACACCAACATGATTTTATCGATGTCGTTGGTGATCTCGGGGATTGCCACCTTCTTACAATGTCGTAAGGTCGGTCCTTTTGGTGCGGGTCTTCTGATTGTACAAGGTACAAGTTTTAACTTTATTGGACCAATCATTGGTATTGGTTCTGCAATGGTGGCTGCAGGTACGCCTGTTGAAGCGGTCATGGCCTCTATCTTTGGGGTAATTATTGCAGGCTCATTTATTGAAATGGGTGTGTCACGCATTTTACCTTGGGTGAAAAAACTCATTACCCCACTAGTGACCGGTATTGTGGTACTTCTGATTGGTTTAACCCTCATTAAAGAAGGTTTAATCTCAATGGGCGGTGGTTATCAGGCCATGAGTAATCAAACCTTTGCCAACAGTGACAATCTCATTATGTCATGTACGGTATTGGCGATTATTATTATCCTCAACCGCATTAATATCACTTGGGTCAAAAGCTCAGCCATTTTAATTGCCTTGGTGGTGGGTTATGCGCTAGCAGGCTTTATGGGTCATCTGAATTTTGATGGCTTAAAAGATGCACCTTTAGTCCAAATTCCAACCCCAATGCACTTTGGTTTAAGCTTCTCTTGGAGCTTATTCATTCCGTTGGCATTTATCTACCTGGTGACTTCACTTGAGGCAATTGGCGATATTACTGCAACATCGAAGCTTTCTAATCAGCCTGTAGATGGTCCAAAATGGATGCAGCGCATTAAAGGTGGTGTCTTGGTCAATGGTGCTAACTCATTGCTTGCGGGTGTATTTAACACTTTCCCAAGCTCAGTCTTTGCACAAAATAATGGCGTGATTCAACTCACTGGTGTGGCAAGTCGCTACGTGGGGATTTGGATCGCAGCATTGCTGGTCATCTTAGGTCTACTACCTGCTGTGGCAGGCGTGATTCAAGCTGTTCCTCAAGCCGTACTTGGCGGCGCAGTGATGGTGATGTTTGGTGCAGTGGCAGCTTCTGGGATTAATATCTTATCTGGTGTGCATCTTGATCGACGTGCCTTGTTGATCATTGCAATTTCTTTAGGCCTAGGTCTAGGTGTTGCACAAGTACCTGATATTTTGGCGCATTTACCTGAGTTGTTCCGTAACATCTTTAGTTCAGGTGTTGCAACTGGTGGTATTGCCGCACTTATTTTAAATATTGTTCTTCCTGAAACGAAGAAATAATTTCATATCCAAAAAGCACCGTTAGGCTGTGTTCTAGCGGTGCTTTTGCAATGGAGAGATCCAATGGTTCCGCAAAGTGAAGTTCTCATTCGTCAATATGAGTACCTTTCTGGTCGTGTATTATTCGTTAATGCACCAACAGATGACTTGTTGCAGCATTTAGAAGACAACGTCGATCCATTTGTTTGGACATGGAATTTTAACGATTTTCAGTATTTTCAGTCTAAACACGCTGCTGTGCACTTTGGCACCGAATTACCAGAAGGTCAGTTCGATCAAGCAGTGATTTTTGTCCCTAAAGCCAAAGAGCTACTCAATTACCTGTTACACCATGTTGCGAGTCGTTTGGCCCAAGGTGCACACATCTTTTTAATTGGTGAAAAGAAAGGTGGCGTTGAGCGTGCTGCTAAGCAACTCCAACCCTATGGCAAAACCTTAAAGCTAGATAGTGCACGTCACTGCCAAATGTGGCAAAGTACCTTAGATCATGTTGTAAAACCAAAACAATTAGCCGATTGGGCACAACAGTACACGGTCGATACACCACAAGGGGCACTGACCATTTGTGCATTGCCTGGTGTGTTTAGCCAAAATCATTTAGATGTCGGCACAGCCGTCTTTTTACCGTACTTAAAGCAAGTGAGTGCTGGGAAAATTGCCGATTTTGGCTGTGGCGCAGGTGTGATTAGTGCGTATTTGGCCAAACTTAATCCGAAAAATCGTATTTTTGCGCTTGATGTGGATGCCTTTGCTTTAGCATCAACGCAAATGACGTTTGAGCACAATCAGCTACAGCCTGAACAGCTTGAGATTAAAGCAGTCACAGGCATTGAAGATGCACCGCTGTTTTTACATGCCATTGTCAGTAATCCTCCGTTTCATCAAGGGATTCAGACCAACTACAATGCCAGTGAAGGCTTATGTAAAACGGCACGCAAGCATCTTAAATCTGGCGGTGAACTGTGGATTGTGGCCAACCGTTTCTTAAATTATCCAACATTAATTGAAGACAGCTTCGGTCAATGTGAAGTGAAAACGGATCAACAGGGCTTCAAAGTATTGTTTGCCAATACGCAGAAGAATCATAAGGAATAACGATGAGCGAAACACAACCACAAGCTCAATTACAGCGTAAGCTCGGTGCTCGCCATCTGAATATGATTGCGATTGGTGGCTCAATTGGTACAGGTTTGTTCTTAGCATCAGGTGCCACCATTGCCAGTGCAGGCCCTGGGGGCGCGTTGTTGGCCTACTGTCTGATTGGCGTCATGATTTATTTCTTGATGACCAGCCTCGGTGAGCTTGCCACCCACAACCCCACTTCGGGTGCATTCTTTACCTATGGCACCAAATATGTCGAAGGTGGCTTTGGTTTTGCCTTAGGTTGGAACTATTGGTACAACTGGGCAATCACCGTCGCTTTTGAATTGGTTGCCGTGCAATTCATTATGAAGTTTTGGTTCCCTGAGGTACCAGGCTTCTATTGGAGTGCAATCTTCCTAGCGGTGGTGTTTGGGATTAATGCCATGACCGTCAAAGGTTTTGGTGAATCCGAATTCTTCTTCTCCTTAATTAAAGTCTTGGCCATTATTGCCTTTATCATCATTGGTATTTTCATGATCGTGAAAATCATGCTGACACCAGATGTGGCTGTTTTTGGCAACTGGACCAAAGGTGAAGCGCCATTTGTTGGGGGATTATCTGCCCTGATTGGTGTCGCGATGATTGCCGGATTCTCCTTCCAAGGCACCGAAATGGTCGGCGTGGCTGCGGGTGAATCTAAAGATCCGAAGAAGACTATTCCGATTGCGATTAAGCAAATCTTCTGGCGTATTTTACTGTTTTATATCGTGTGTATTTTCATTATTGGGACCTTAATTGCCTATGATGATCCACGTTTATTACAAGCTGCGGCAACGGATGATATTGCATTATCTCCATTTACGCTGTTGTATGAACAAGCTGGCTTTGCCTTTGCGGCATCGGTCATGAATGCGGTAATTTTAACTGCGATTCTCTCTGCAGGTAACTCAGGGATGTATTCATCAACCCGTATGTTATTTGATATGGCACGTAAAGGCAGTGCACCTAAAGCGTTTGGCAAGTTAGATGCACGTGGCGTACCAATGAATGCGCTATATGCAACCACTGCGATTGCTGCTTTGTGTTTCTTGACCACGTTTATTGGCGAAGAAGAAGTCTTTAACTGGCTACTCAATATGTCAGGGATGTGCGGTTTTATTGTCTGGTTAGGGATTGCAATTTCACACTATCGTTTCCGTAAAGGTTACTTAGCACAAGGTTACAAACTTGAAGACTTAGCTTATCGTGCCAAGTTCTTCCCATTCGCGCCTTGGTTTGCTTTTGTGCTGTGTGCGATTGTGGTGCTGGGTCAAAATTATCAAGCGGTACTCAACGGTGAATGGTTAGCCGTACTGTCTACCTACATTGGTATTTTCTTGTTCTTGGCGATTTGGTTAGGCTATAAATTTAAGTACAACACCAAATTGATTCACTATAAAGACATGGATGTAAAACCCATGAATGTGGATCGTGAATAAGTGATCAATACAAAAAAAGCAGTCTTCGGACTGCTTTTTTTATGTTTAATTAACTATAACGCATCACAAAGTGACGATCATCAATGACAATCACTTGCTGGCAAATTCCCTCTTGCTGACGCTGCTGCTCAAAGACCTGAGCAGGCATTGCCTCAAAACTATCAAAGAAACTAATTTCTTCATCATCAATCTCATAGACCAATGAATGATTACCCACGCCCTCAAGGGTGTCATAGTACACAATGACAAAGCGGCCCTGATTGACTGCATGTTGGATCGCGGCATAATCCATTTCAGCTTCTACAGGAATGCCTAGAGTGCTGGCTTGCTGATAAAAATCAAGTTCAATGGGCTGCGGATCTGGGTCATGTTCTGTAGAAAAACTGACATCTAAACCTAAACGCTTTAAGGCCACAGCTAATGCAATTCCATAAGTGCCTTCTTCTGCACTATGACGACACAGCTGCACTAAATCTTCAATAACAAGATCAACACCATAATGTTGAAACAGCTTCCAAATCGCAAATATACCGCCATTGGCTTCAAGGTTGGCTAACTCAGGTGGAATTTGTTCACTCATAGATCACAGACTTCTTTCAACAATAGAGGCATTTTATGCTAATCAAAGCGATAAAAAAAGCGACTCCAAAGAGTCGCTTTTTTAAATCGATTGAATCCCTAAGGATTATGTCGACTTATGGTTGTACTTGAACAGTACGGCTACCCGAGATGGTCGCGAATACACGACGGTTCATCGCACGGCCTTCTTTCGTTGCGTTGTCAGCAATTGGTTGATCCCACGCGAAACCTTGAGTCGATAAACGAGCAGGGTTAACGTTGAATTCGTTTACAAGTGCAGATTTTACAGAATCAGCACGAGCAAGAGATAAACGATCGTTTAGTGCACGTGGACCAGTACTGTCTGTGTGACCTTCAATACGTGCAGTTGCGTTTGGATACTCAACAAGTTTCTCAGCAACTTTCGCGATTTCTGGTTTGTATTGGTCTTTGATGTTTGACTTGTTAGTGTCGAAGAACACGCGAAGTTCCATGTTCAAGTCTTCAACAAGCTCTTGTGGCATTGGTTCAACTGGCACAACTGGTGCTACTGGCTCAACCACAACAGGAGCAACTGTTGCAGGTTTTAAGTGACCGCCAAGTACAACGTTAAGACCTGCTAACGCTGTGTAGTTCCAGAAGTCTTCGTCGATGTTGTATGTACCACGTGCTTCAGTACGTAGTGATAAAGCATCATTTAAGCGCCAGAATACACCTACACCTGCGTTACCTAAAGTACCTTCTTCTTCCAAACCACGTGCGTCACGGCCCGCTGCTGAATCTAGATCATACTTGTAGTGACCTGCACCTAAAAGTACATATGGTTTTACGCTGCTGTCATAGTTCTTTGTGAACAAGTCAGATGTTACGTAGAAGTTACCGTTAATTTGTGATTGTTTGTAGTCAACTGAACCGCCTGTTGCAAGGTCAGCATCGCCTTTCACTTGGTTGTATTCAGCTTCGAAACCTAACCATGGTGTTAATTCAACACCGAGTGCAGCACCAACGAATAAATCGTCTTGTAGCTCTTGACCACCATTAGCTAAGTTTTCGCGACCGTTATTATGTTCTGTGTCTTGGAAAGTGTAACCAACTAAAAGTGGAGTTACTGTTACACCCGCGTTTGCAGCTGCAAAAGGCGCAGCTACAAGCATTGCTAAAGCAATACGACTCATTTTCATGGATTTATCCTCCAGAGATATAAATTGTTGTTCAAGCTCAAACCTTTCGGCTCTCTGAGATAGGCTTTTTAATACCCCAGGTTTATTTTTTAAGCTAGTCACACTGAATCATACAAACACTTGATTTCTTTTCCAAGTGCTTGATAATTTTAATCAAGAAAATTATTGACAAAATTACTTACAAATTCCGTTGTAATTCGGTAATTTTTCACTCTAACTCGACTTGAGATTCGCTTATTTTTTAGCTTGAAGATAATTTTAGCAGCTTTAAAACGAATAAGTAATGTCCATTTTAGAGAATCTCTTGAAATGATTTTGCTTTATGCTGCAACTCAATAAATGTGACGTACTCTTCACTATTGGGGAGGCACCTCGATGTCAAAACATATAGACGACGGCTTTACGCTGTTTGAATTACTGATCAGCTTGGTCATTGTGGCTATTTTAGTGAGCTTGGCTATTTTTGGGTTTCAGCAGTATTTTCGCTATCAAGAAGTGCAAAACTCACAACAACTCATTTTACAAACTATTCAGTTTGCACGTAGCAAAGCAATGCAACAAAGCCACCATGTGGTGATCTGTGCCTCTAGCGATCAAAGCAGTTGCACCACACAAGGTTGGCAACAAGGCTTTATTGTGTTTACAGATAAAAACAATAATCGCCAATTTGATCACCATGATGTGCTGCTTGCAGCACATCGTTTTGATCTGCGTTATGCCAACTTAAGTTGGGCCAGCTTAAACACCCAACGTTTAAGCTTTGTACCCAACAATGGACGGCCTTTAGGCTCTAATGGCAGCTTTCACTATTGTAGCAATCAATCAAAATTTAACTATGCCATTGCCATTAGCAATGTGGGCAATACACGCGTGCATCAAAGTCCGAGTTGCTAGGTACTAACGCTGATCGAGGCGAAATGAGGTCATGGTCAATGAGCCACCGACCGCTTGCGCATTGAAGATCGACAGCTGATCCTTGTCCTCTTGTAATGCTAAAGCGTATAGCATTGGGTAATAATGATCCGGCGTTGGAATGGCAAGTTGGAAGGCGGTGCCCTGCTTGTCCCAATCAATTAATGCTTGATGCTGATGACTGAGCAGAAAACTTTGCATACGATGATCTGCATCCAAAGCCCAATCAAAACCATAATTATCATTAATTTTTTCAAAGGCAATACGACGCAGGTTATGCACTAAATTTCCACTTGCGACAATCAATACCCCTTTACGACGTAAGCCAGACAATTGTTTGGCTAAATCATAGTGGTATTG
>CAVBYE010000121.1:0-7492 GCA_963599285.1 Bacteroidaceae bacterium
GATTCAAAATTTTACCCTCTCGGCTCACCAAAAACTTGGTGAAGTTCCATTTTATCCCATTACCAAGCACGCCTTTACTGTTGTTGGTTAAATAGCGAAAAATTGGATGTGCTTCAGGTCCCTTGACGTTAACTTTAGCAAACATAGGGAACGTCACCCCATAATTCTTTTGGCAAAAGGCCCCAATTTCCCCATTGCTACCCGGATCTTGGCCCCCAAATTGATTGCACGGGAAACCGAGCACTTCAAAGCCTTGATCTTTATATTCATGATAGAGTTTTTCTAACCCCGAAAATTGTGGGGTAAAACCACATTTACTTGCGGTATTAACAATTAATAAAACTTTGCCGGCATATACCGACAAAGATTGTTCTCGACCATCTAACAACTCAGCTTGAAACTGATGGATGTTACTCATGGATAGGTTTCCTCATCACTTTTTTCTTGTGTTTTTAGTTCTAATGACGCGGAGTTGACACAATAGCGCAGCCCCGTAGGTTGTGGACCGTCATCAAAGACATGTCCTAAATGTGCATCACAATGATGACAAATAATTTCTGATCTGACCATACCGTGCGAGGTGTCGACATGTTCTTCGATTACGCCCGGGCCAATTGCACGGTAAAAACTGGGCCAACCACAGCCACTGTCGTATTTGGTTTCTGAACTAAATAATGCCGTGCCACAGCAACGACATACATACGTGCCATCCTGTTTAGTATTCCAATATTTACCGGTAAATGCAGGCTCGGTACCTTTTTGGCGGGTAATTCGAAATTCCTCTGGTGATAACTCTCTTTGCCATTCACGCTCAGTCTTATTGAGTTTTCCCATATGCGCACCCTTATATTTTGCTATTTAAAATAGAATAATCGTATATTTACGTGATTCATTTTAAAAATTCTAGTCTTTATTTGACATTTTACAAAAGACCTAAACTGGATCAAAAAGCAAAAAGTAAGCAAAATAAAAAATCAAAGTGAGCAAAATTACTGTTTAATGCTTTTTCGTAAGCAAATTTAGTGGTAGGCTAAACCTATTCTGCTTCAGGATGAACAAATGTCGCAAAAAAAGAGCGTAATTTTTAAACATCTCCTCCCTGTGATTAAGCAATATCAACAGGCTGGATTTACGCATGAAAAAATTGTTGCTTTACTTCGAGATGAACATCAACTTGATTTGGTAACCACAGAGACATTTAAAAGCTATTTATATCGTTATGCAAAAGTGACCTCCACACCTCCAGAGAACATCAACATGCCCAACACCCTGCATCCCCGTCGTGAAATTAAAAAATCTTCTAAACTCGAGCATGTATGCTACGACATTCGCGGACCGGTGTTACGAGCGGCCAACGAGATGGAAGAAGCAGGTCACCGGATTATCAAACTCAATATTGGCAATCCAGCACCATTTGGTTTTGAAGCACCGCAAGAAATTATTAATGACGTGGCGTTAAATTTACCCAATGCCATTGGTTATACCGACTCGAAAGGGATTTTCCCTGCGCGTAAAGCGATTTGTCAGTACTACCAACAAAAAGGCATTTTCAATATGCATGTCAATGACGTGTATATTGGCAATGGTGTATCTGAGTTAATCGTGATGGCCATGCAAGGCTTACTGGACGATGGCGACGAAATGCTGGTGCCAATGCCTGACTATCCACTGTGGACTGCAGCTGTTAATTTATCTGGTGGCAATGCCATTCACTATAAATGCGATGAAGAAGATAATTGGTATCCTGATCTTGCCGATATGGAAAGCAAAATCACTCCAAATACTCGCGGTATTGTCATCATCAATCCGAACAACCCAACCGGTTCGGTGTATCCACGTCATGTGCTAGAACAAATTGTCGCACTTGCCAAAAAGTATGACTTGATTTTATTTGCCGATGAAATTTATGACAAAATTGTTTATGACGGTATCGAACATGTTTCGGTTGCGGCATTGGCGGGCGATCAGTTGTGTATTTCGTTCAATGGCTTATCTAAGTCTTATCGTATTGCCGGTTACCGTTCAGGGTGGATGGCCATTACCGGTGATAAATCCCGTGCAGCGGATTATATCGAAGGCTTAGACATGCTCGCATCAATGCGCTTATGTGCCAATCATCAAGCGCAATATGCGATTCAGACCGCTTTAGGGGGTTATCAATCGATTAATGATTTAATCCGCCCGGGTGGTCGTTTATACGAACAACGTAATATTGCTTGGCAAATGCTGAATGAAATTCCAGGGGTTTCGTGTGTCAAACCTGAAGGGGCGATGTATTGCTTCCCGAAACTTGATCCTAATGTCTATCCAATTCAAGATGATGAAAAACTCATGTTAGAGTTGCTCAAGGCTGAGAAAGTCCTCTTGGTACAAGGTACGGGCTTTAACTGGCCAACACCGGATCATTTCCGTGTCGTGTTCTTACCGGCAGAAAATGAGCTGCGTGAAGCGATTAGCCGTGTTGGACGCTTCTTGGCCAAACTGCGCTAACCGTTACATCAGATCGGCAAAGCCAAGTGTTCACACTTGGCTTTTTTATTGCTTATACTGTGGCATCAGCTTCGGTTTGGCTGAACCGATTTTCAGCTCAAGCCGTTCGGATATAACTTAAATAGCAATAATAATGGACACTTCATGAATAAAAAAACCTTTGCACTCACGCTGGCGATGGCTGCACTTCCCTGTTTAAGTTTCGCGCAAAACCATGTCGTGGTGGTGGCCACAGGAGGCACCATTGCAGGCAGTGGCGCAACTGCCACCAATAGCGCCACCTATACTGCGGCCAAAGTGCCAGTCGATGCGTTATTACAAGCGGTGCCACAAATTCAAAACGTGGCCAAGGTGAGTGGCATTCAAGCCTTACAAATCGCCTCTGAAAGTATTACCGATAAAGAATTGCTCAGCATTGCACGTCAAGTCAATGACTTAGTAAAAAAACCCAGTGTTCATGGGGTGGTGATTACCCATGGCACGGATACCTTAGAAGAAACTGCCTTCTTTTTAAACTTGGTCATTCAAACCGATAAACCGATTGTGGTGGTGGGTGCCATGCGCCCACCCTCTGCCTTATCAGCAGATGGGCCGCTGAATTTATACAGCGCCGTTGCCTTGGCTGCAGCTGACAGTGCCAAGGCCAAAGGTGTATTGGTGATGATGAATGATGCGATTTTCTCAGCACGTGACGTCTCTAAGACCATTAACATTCATACTGATGCCTTTATGAGTCAATGGGGGGCTTTGGGTATGGTGGTGGAGGCCAAACCGTATTGGTTCCGCCAAGTCGACAAACGCTTTGGCAAACGCTCCCAGTTTAATATTGAGCAGATTAAAGCTGATCAATTGCCGTTGGTACAAATTGTCTATGGTTCAGGGAATATGCGTCCTGATGCCTATCAAGCCTATGCCAAAGCTGGCGCCAAAGCGATCATTCATGCCGGAACAGGCAATGGCTCGGTGGCCAATTATTTAGTGCCAACCCTCAAGCAATTGCAGCAAGATGGCGTACAAATTGTCCGTGCATCACGTGTGCCGTATGGCTTTGTGCTACGCAATGCCGAACAACCTGACGATCAAAATGGTTGGGTGGTGGCACATGACCTCAATCCACAAAAAGCCCGTTTATTGACCGCCCTTGCCCTCACCCAAACCCGAGACCCGCAACGTCTGCAACAGATGTTTTGGGACTATTAATCCCGCAAAAAAAGCGCCAAAGTGGCGCTTTTTTTCGCTTCAATATAGTTTTTAATCACGCAAAGGATTATTAAATTGCGCTAAGTAGGCATGCCCTAAAGCTTGAGCGCCTGCGTAATTTAAATGACCACGATCATGGTGACGATACAAAGGCACACCATCTACACTCACTTGACAAGCGATATCATCACAGATCACTCGTGTGGGATCGACCACACGTAATTGTGGAAACTGCTGTTGAATCTCTGAGACAACCTGCATAAATTCAGCCGCATCGGCACGCACCTTGGCTATCGGTTCAGCACAAGCCCCATCAAGCCCGGTCAAAGCACGGCGTAAACTGCAATTGGCTTTGACTTGACTCAATTCAGGTACATCAACCAATAAAATCACCTGCTGACTGGCTTGACTGGCCTGTGCCACAGCAGCCTTGAGACCCTCCAGAAAGGCTGCTCGATTCTGCGCATAAGATTCAGCCTGATTTAACTTCACACGCTCAACATTGAAATAACCATGATAAGCACCCGCCAACACAATATAGCGATAGCGTTGCTGCGCCAAATGTGCAGTAATGGCTTGATTACGACGTTCAAAGCGTGAATCTTCACGCCATTGCAGACTTGAACGTTCAATGCTCAAGCCCGGTAAATAAGCGGTTGAATCTTGACTAATATCATATAATCGTAAGTCGGCATCTTTGGCCCATACATCCAACATCGCTGTATAACTGTTGGCATGTGAATCTCCCACCAACAATACATCCACCTCAGCTTTGCTCACTCCCAATTGGCACTGTTCAGGACTGGGCAACTGATCGGGTCCGGGCAAGTTATGACATGCCTTGCGCTCAGTATGCGCATAATGGTTAAGTGCCTTTAACTGCTGCTGTTCAGATGCAGATAAACGCTGCATAAAACCCTGTTGCTGCGTGGTGATATAACTAAATCCTGCAAAGCCTATGGCTGGCAACATAAAACCAATCAGAATAACCTTCCAAGGTTTGACTGAGGCAAAACGTCTGCTCGGCTGTTCCACATAGCGATAGGTTAGCCATGCCAATAGCAATGATAAAAGCAACATGCTCATTTGTGCAGTGAAGCTTGCTGGAATTAAATAGAAGCCCGCCAAAACGATCACAGGCCAATGCCATAAATAAAGCGGATAAGAAATTTTACCGACCCACACACTCAGTCTATGCTGCAATATCGGGTGCTGGCGCGTGCTATTTGTGCCTAAATAAATAATGCTCGCTGTCGCAAGGCAAGGAATCAGTGCCATTAGACCCGGAAATGGCGTATTTTCATCAAAAATGGTGGCTGTCAGGATCAGTGCTAGGAATGCTCCCCATACTCCAAGCTGACGCACGCGCGCTTGCATATCAAGCTGCGGTAAAAACACCAACAATGCGCCTAGCAGCAACTCAAAGGCGCGTACCCACATGCTGTAATATGCCTTATTGGCATTGATGTCTAAACGGTAATGGGCATAGATTAACGAGCTGATGATTGCAATCAAGATGAAGCCGCAGCGCCATTGGCTTGATGTTTTTTTCAGTAGCAGCAGTAAAACCAAAGGCCATAAAATATAGAACTGCTCTTCAACCCCTAAAGACCACAAATGCAATAAAGGAATGGTCTCCACTGTAGGACTAAAATAATCGCCCACCTCATTTTGCATATAAATATTGCCCATGAGAAAGGTGGCATGTAGTGCACTCTGCACATACTTGACCAATTCATCCGGCAGCATGACGTGCCAAGCAAACACACTAACCACGCCCAACATCAAAAAATACGCTGGCGCTAAACGCAAGACCCGTTTCTGATAAAATTTTGCAATCGAAAAGCGCTGTTGCTCAATGTCTTGACGTAAAATTGAGGTAATCAGATAGCCTGAAATCACAAAGAAGACATCTACCCCAATATAGCCCCCGGAAAACAGTGACCATCCCAAATGGTTAAAGACCACCAATAAAACGGCAAGTGCCCGCAAGCCATCAAGATCGGCTCGATATGCAACAGTCATGAATACAACAGCAGTAACAGAAAAGATGCCGTATTCTATGCCTTTTCAAAAAAAGCGCAATTTCATGCCTATAATAGGACTGACTTTTTGCGTTGATCTGTCTTATGAACTATAAAATTCACACTATTGATGTTCAAAATTCACTACAAAATTATATTTGGGTACTCGAACACCAACCGTCTCAACAGGTGATTGTGGTCGACCCGACCGATGCTCAGCTGGTGCAACAGTACTGCGAAGCACATGCATTGCAGTTAAAACAGATTTGGCTGACCCATTGGCACAAAGACCATATTGGCGGTGTGCCAGAGCTACTCAAACAATATCCTGAAGTCGCCATATATGGCCCAGCAGCAGAACGGGAAAAAATTCCATTTTTAACCCACCCTTTACATGATCTCGATCAACTCAATTTTCATGATTTACAAGTTGAAATTTTAGCGGTGCCAGGACATACCTTGGGTCATATTGTGTATTTTATCCCGCACATTCAAACCCTATTCTGTGGCGATACGCTATTTGCAATGGGCTGTGGACGCGTGTTTGAGGGCACTTTTGCACAGATGTATGCCTCTTTGCAACGTTTAGCTGCCCTACCCGGCAATACTCAGGTGTATTGCACCCATGAGTATAGCTTAGCCAATGCTCAATTTGCTTTGCATGTCGAACCTGAAAATCAAGCGATTCAGCAACGTGCGCAACACATTCAACAGCAACGGGAACAAGGACAATGCACGCTACCGAGTCAGATTCAACTTGAATTAGAGACCAATCCGTTCTTACGTGCCCCTAATGTCAGTCGCTTTCAAACCTTACGTGAGCTCAAAGATCAGTTTTAACCGCCAAAGTTGCAACGCGCGTGAGTATGCAGCTCACGATAAAATTTGATGCGAGGCTTGGTAAAGCTCGAGCTCGGCTTGGGTAACCACCTCGGCCTTATGCATTTCGTCCACGCGCACTAACAATAACCCACCTAAGGCAGGCTGATAGCGGCGCGCACTGCCAAAAGGCGTATAGGCCACTTGAGATTGTTCAGCAAAATAAAGCCAATCCTCGTGGCCCATCAATACTGCAACCGGTGTTTTTCCCTGCTGCTGTAACTGTTCAATCTGTGTTTTGACATGTTGTTCAATATTAAGATGCATAAGTGCTTCATCATGTATAGATCTACATCAGCATAGCGTATTTTTTACAGCTGTATAGTCGATGGCTCAACAAGATCAATGTTTCAGCTTAAATCTGTACACTGCTCAGCCAAAATAACCTGTAACAATATCATGTTGTGCAAAACCGGCAATATTTACCAGAAAAATACAAATTGCCCCTTTAAAAAAATCACCCTCATCCCTATTAATATTCTTAGCATCGGAGATAAGTATTCAAGGAGTTCTCTCGTGAAAAAAGTGGTAAAAGCGAAAAATTTAACAGCCTTTCGTATTTGGTTAGAAAAGTTGGGGTATTCGGTAAAAACTTTGGCAGACAATCGTGGTTTTACCTTTAGTTTTAAAAAAGAATATGGTTTGGTGACCTGCGATTTGGCGGGCAATGCCTTAGCGATGCAACTGGGTGAAGAATTTGAGGATCATTTAAAAGCATAAATGCTCTTTACACCCTTTGATCGAGAACAACAATCATTTGAGTCATGCTGCTCAAACTTAAAAGCCCACTTTGGGCTTTTTTTATCGCTATACAAATTTCAGGCAATAAAAAAGCAAGGCATTCGCCTTGCTTTAATATGATGGTGGGGACGGAGAGACTCGAACTCTCACACCTCGCG
>CAVBYE010000122.1:0-7318 GCA_963599285.1 Bacteroidaceae bacterium
CAAAATTGGTCATACCAATTTATTGATCGCAGGCATTTCAAGGAGAGAACGAATGCTGCAACAATGGCAACAGATTTACGATCCGATGGGAAATATTTGGCTGTCGAGTGCCATGGCACTCATTCCGATTATTTTCTTCTTTTTAGCCCTTGCTGTTTTTCGTATGAAAGGCAGTGTCGCTGGCACAATCACGGTTGTGTTGGCTTTACTGGTCTCACTCTTTGCCTATGATATGCCTGCCGCCATGGCATTTGCATCCTTAGGCTATGGTTTCTTATATGGACTCTGGCCCATTGCATGGATTATTTTGGGCGCCTTGTTCTTATATAAAATTTCGGTCAAAACCGGACAATTCGATATCATTCGCTCTTCCATTCTATCCATTACCGAAGACCAACGTTTACAAATGCTGTTGGTTGGTTTTGCCTTTGGTACGTTCTTAGAAGGTGCAGCCGGTTTTGGTGCCCCTGTAGCGATTACCGCTGCATTATTGGTGGGCTTAGGATTTAAACCCCTCTATGCAGCTGGTCTTTGTTTAATTGTGAACACAGCACCCGTCGCATTTGGTGCCATGGGGATTCCGATCATTGTTGCAGGGCAAGTTTCAGGCGTAGAAACCATGGAAATTAGCCAAATGGTTGGCCGTCAACTGCCATTTATGGTGCCGATTGTGCTGATCTGGATCATGGCTATTATGGATGGTTGGCGCGGGGTGAAAGAGACTTGGCCCGCAATTTTTGTTGGCGGTGGCTCATTTGCCTTGGCGCAGTACCTCACCTCTAACTTTGTAGGTCCTGAATTACCTGACATCACTGCAGCGATTGCCGCTTTGGTGAGCTTAACGGTGTTATTAAAGTACTGGCAGCCAAAACACATCTTCCGCTTTAAAGACGAAGATAGTCAAGTTGATTCAGCGGTTTTAGCTGCTGCTCAGCAACACTATAGCCTGGGCCAAATTGCCAAAGCCTGGTCACCATTTGCAATTTTAACAGCCATGGTCACCATTTGGAGTATTAAACCTTTTAAAGATCTATTCGTTAAAGGTGGTCCACTCGAAAACTTAGTCTTCTCCTTTGAAGTGCCATTTTTGCATCAAATGATTCAGAAATTGCCGCCTGTCGTGGTCGAGGTAAAAGATTACGATGCCATTTATAAATTTGACTGGTTATCTGCCACAGGGACGGCCATTTTTATTGCAGCCTTCATCACCATGCTGTACTTAAAAATGAAGCCGCGTGATGCGCTTACCACCTTCGCTGAAACCTTTAAAGACTTAAAAACCCCGATTTATTCAATTGGGATGGTGTTGTCCTTTGCCTTTATTGCCAACTACTCAGGTATGTCGGCGACCTTAGCCTTGGCCTTAGCCCATACTGGTGATGCATTTGTGTTCTTCTCACCGTTCTTAGGTTGGGTAGGTGTCTTCCTTACCGGTTCAGATACTTCAGCCAATGCCCTCTTCTCCGCTTTACAGGCCACAACCGCACAGCAAATTGGTGTACCTGAAGTGTTATTGGTGGCAGCCAATACCAGTGGTGGAGTGACCGGCAAAATGATTTCACCACAATCGATTGCCATTGCCTGTGCCGCCGTCGGTTTAGTGGGGAAAGAATCGGATTTATTCCGCTTTACGGTGAAACACAGTATCGTATTTACCATCATGATCGGTATTATTATCACCTTACAAGCGTATGTGTTCCCATGGATGATTCCATAATTGGTGATGAGGTAATTCAGGTATGAAAGTTTCCGAAAGAGTAATGCACAGTTTAAGAGTTTTGGTGGAAACCCAAAATTTAAAAGTCGGAGATCGTCTACCTGCAGAACGTAAATTATGTGAGCAATTGGGGGTGTCACGTTCTTCATTACGTGAAGCCATCCAACAGCTGGTCAGTCAAGGCATGTTACAAAGTCGGGTGGGTGCGGGTAACTATTTACAGCAGCTGCCTGAACATTGGTCACAGCAAAATATTGTACAGCCGCTGAGTCATCTTATTGATGAAGATCCTGCCTATCGTTTTGATGTGCAAGAAGCACGCATCATCTTAGAGGGCGGTACCGCATGGCATGCAGCCATGCGTGCTACACCCGAAGACTTGGCCAATATTCGTCGTTGTTATGACAAAATCGGCCGCTTTCAAGCGCTTGGAGATGACCATTTAGCTGCTAATGCCGATGCTGAGTTTCATCTTGCCATTGCTGAAGCATCACATAATTTAGTGCTCATCCAAATGATGCGCAGCCTTTTTGACTTGCTGCAATACAACGTGGTGTTGGGTCGACGTAAAGTCTATACCGAACATAACCGTTACGATCAATTACGTGATCAACATTATCAAGTCATGCATGCCATTGAACGCCGTGATCCAGATGCTGCACGTGCTGCAGTCTGTGGACACATTGAGTTTGTAATTGAACAAGTACGTGCGATCGACGAAGCAGATGCGCGTCGTCAACGTGCAAGTCGCTTAAATAGGATTTAACTATGATTATCTCTTCTGCAAATGATTATCGTGAAGCCGCACGCCGTCGTTTGCCACCATTTTTGTTCCAATATATCGATGGTGGTGCTTATGCAGAATATACGCTTAAACGTAATGTAGAAGATTTATCCAAAATTGCATTACGCCAGCGTGTGCTCAATGATATGTCTAACTTGTCCTTAGAGACAGAAATTTTTAACGAAAAACTGGCCTTACCTGTGGCGCTATCGCCAGTGGGTTTAACAGGCATGTATGCACGTCGTGGGGAAGTGCAAGCAGCTGTAGCTGCCGATCAAAAAGGTATTCCATTTACCTTGTCTACAGTCTCTGTTTGTCCAATCGAAGAAGTGACGCCTGCCATTGGACGTCCAATGTGGTTTCAGCTTTACGTGTTACGTGACCGTGGCTTTATGAAAAATGCCTTGGAGCGTGCCAAAGCAGCAGGCTGTTCAACGCTTGTATTTACCGTAGATATGCCTGTACCTGGTGCACGTTACCGCGATGCACACTCGGGGATGAGTGGACCCAATGCCGCGATGCGTCGTTATTTACAAGCCTGTACACATCCACAATGGGCATGGGATGTCGGTTTATTGGGTCGCCCGCACGACTTAGGCAATATTTCAAAATATTTGGGTAAACCGACCGGTTTAGAAGATTATATCGGTTGGCTGGGTGCCAATTTTGACCCGTCTATTTCATGGAAAGATTTAGAGTGGATCCGTGATTACTGGGATGGCCCGATGGTGATTAAAGGCATTTTAGACCCAGAAGATGCCAAAGATGCGGTACGTTTTGGTGCTGATGGCATTGTGGTCTCTAACCACGGCGGCCGTCAACTAGATGGGGTATTGTCAACTGCGCGTGCCCTACCGCCAATTGCAGATGCCGTCAAAGGTGATCTTAAAATTTTAGTCGACTCAGGGATTCGTAATGGCCTAGACGTGGTGCGTATGCTGGCGATGGGGGCAGATCTGTGCATGCTGGGTCGTGCCTTTATTTATGCCTTAGGCGCCGCCGGTGGTGCGGGTGTTAGTAACCTACTTGATCTGATTGAAAAAGAAATGCGTGTGGCCATGACCTTAACCGGTGCCAATCGTATTGCAGATATTAACCAAGACTGCTTGGTTAAACTCGAACGTGAAATCAAACAAGGATACTAAGTCATGGATGCTCAAGTTCGCCCGAGTGCACAACAGACGCTTGACCAACTGCAAGGTATTGTTGGCAAAAATCATGTTTTGACTGACGATAAAGATACGCGTTTATACCGCCAAGGTCGCCGCTTTGGTGCAGGACAAGTCTTTGCAGTGGTTGCACCCGGCAGCTTACTTGAGCAATGGCAGGTCTTAAAAGTCGCGGTGGCAGCTGATTGTATTGTGATTATGCAAGCGGCCAATACCGGTTTAACCGGTGGGTCAACGCCTTTTGGTGATGACTATGATCGCCCCATTGTGCTGATCAGTACACGGCGTTTGGTTGGCATTCAGGTCATCAATGAGGGGCAACAAGTGGTGTGTTTGCCAGGGGCGACCTTGGATGCACTGGAAAAACAGCTTGCACCTTATCAGCGTGAGCCACATTCCGTGATTGGTTCATCATGTATTGGGGCTTCGGTGCTTGGCGGAGTGTGTAACAATTCTGGTGGTGCCTTAGTACGCCGTGGCCCTGCTTATACCGAATTGGCACTTTATGCACGTGTGAATGCACAAGGCCAATTGGAATTGGTCAACCATTTGGGCATTCAATTGGGTCAATCCCCGGAGGAAATTTTAGCGCGTTTAGAGCGTGGTGATTATCGTGATGTAGATATCGAACAAGACCCTCAACGCCATGCCTCTGATCCACGCTATGCCCATGATGTCTGTCAAGTCGATGCTGATACACCTGCACGTTTTAATGCAGATCCTTCACGTTTATTTGAAGCTGCAGGCTCAGCCGGTAAAGTGTGCGTATTTGCGGTGCGTTTGGACACCTTCGAAAAGATTCCAAGTCAAGTGTTCTATATTGGCACCAATTCACAGCAAGACCTCACCGCCATTCGTCGCTTCTTATTGACTGATGTACCCCGCCTACCCATTGCTGGCGAATATATTCATCGCGTTGCTTATGACATTGGCGCGCAATATGGCAAAGACACCTTTATCTTCATTGAAAAATTTGGCACAGCCAAGGTGCCTGCTGCGTTTGCTCTGAAAGATAAAGTCGATGGTTACTTAACCCAATGGGGAATGCGTGGCTTGAGCGACAAGCTGTTGCAAGTTTTGAGTAAATTATTGCCCTCACATTTACCCCAGCGGATGAATGCGTTTCGAGATCGCTACGAACATCACTTAATTTTGAGAATCGAGCAGCAAGATGTTGAACAAGTGGATCATTTCTTAAAGCAACACTTAAATCACCCCCAACAAGGTGGCTACTTTTTATGTAGCGAAGAAGAAGGTCGTAAAGCATTCTTACATCGCTTTGCTATTGCAGGTGCTGCGATTCGTTATCGTGATACACATCAAGATGAGGTCGAAGATATTGTTGCGCTCGATATTGCCCTACGTCGCAATGATCACGAATGGGTAGAGACGCTGCCCGCAGCATTAGATGAACAAATCATTCATAAACTCTACTACGGACACTTTATTTGTCATGTCTTCCATCAAGATTACATTGTCAAAAAAGGCGTTGATCCAATGGCGATGGAACATGCAATGTGGCAGCTGTTAGATGCACGCGGTGCAGAATATCCTGCTGAACATAATGTTGGACACTTGTATGTGGCAAAGCCCGCCTTAAAGCAACACTACCAACAATTAGATCCATGTAATCAATTTAATGTGGGAATTGGACATACGTCAAAACATAAACATTGGCATTAACCATTTGCGTGACTCAAGATCTATTCCTACATAATTGAGTCATTTCATTGAGGTTGTATTCTCGGGTCTGTGATACAACCTTTATTTTTATCTAAAATAAGTCCTGAAAACTTCTGCATTTTTTATTTCAATATCATGTAAAATAGCCCTTACGATGAACATCGGTCAGCGCAAAGTACTCGTCGGGAGATGAACCTACATGTTTGAGTTAGATTTTAAACTCCTCAGTATTTTTTATTATATTTATAAATTTAAAAGTGTCTCTGCTACAGCAGATCATTTGTCACTGAGTCAGCCTGCCGTCAGCAATTTACTTAACAAAATCCGCCAGTATTATCACGACCCGCTGTTTTTGCGTATTGGCAATGAAATGGTGCCTACGGAATTGGCCAAACAGTTATTTCCCCTGATCAGCGAAGTGATCAGTAAAGTTGAAGTTATTCAGAACTACACCGTACAGTTTGATCAAAAAAATTCACAGCAACAATTTACCATTGCCATGACTGATGTTGCACATTTGGTGCTGTTGCCCAAAATGTCGCAGTATCTTAAACAGCATGCACCTAAAGTTAAACTCAACGTACGTGCTATTACCTCTGAGACCAGTTATCAAATGGCCAATGGTGAAATTGATTTGGCGATGGGGTTTTTACCCCATTTAGAAAATGGCTTTTATCAACAGAAACTGTTTGAACAGCATTACGTGGTGTTGGCTGCGAAAAACCACCCACGTTTGACCGATGATCAAATCACGGTTGAGCAGTATCTCAATGAAGCCCATATTGATATTGATGCTGGCATTGGTCACTATCATATTGAAAACGAATTACTGCGCTTGGGAGTAAAACGCGATTTTTTAATGCGTTTGCCCAGTTATTTAGGCGTAGGTCTTGTGGTACAGGAGACCGATGCGATTGCCACCGTGCCTTATTATCTGAGTGAGGTCCTTTTAGCGCGGGGGAATCTACAAATTTTTGAAGCCCCAATTGCCTTTCCTACTTATTCCATTAAGCAATATTGGCATCTTTCATCGCACCATAAAACCAGCCATGAATGGTTAAGACACCTCTGCTATGAGGTATTGGTCCGTTAAAGACAACAAAGCCCAATAAATAAATTGGGCTTTGTTATGTTGAAGTTAAAGTGGTTATTTCCATTGTACCCCCACAGCTGTGCTGGCGCCCCAATCACTGCGTGTATTGGATGTACTGGCAAATTTCCAGACATAGTTCACGGATTTATTAAATAGGGTTTTATCCTCTGTAACCCCGGATGCACCTACAGAAAATCCAGTCTCACCATCCCAGAAGCCTGAGCCTACCGACAACATCGTCGCACCTTTCTCAGTGGGTTGTGGCAATGAGGCTACAGCCAATGCAGATGAAATTGCTGCCTTGGTGTCTTTATCAAAATTTGAAAACTTATTTTCAAGTTGATCAACACGGCCACTTAAATCATTGAAGCCAATGGTTAAGTTATTCACATCTGTCTGAAGGTGTATGACATCATTTTGTAGATGACCTACATCCACTTTCACTGTATGTAATTGTGAGCCATTTACCGCATCGGTGCTATTTTCAGAGACTTCACCTGGTTTGAGATTGGTAATTAAGGTGCCATTACTCCCTGCTAAAGTCACTTTATCTTTGTTTGCACCATCATATATCACCGCATTTTGTAGGGTACTCGTTGCCGCTTTAAGCTGTGACACATTGACCGCATCGGTATCTTCAGCACCTGCAGCTAAGCCAGTAATGCGACGATATTGATCGGGCAAATTCGCACTGTATTGACCAATGTTAACCTCGCCGACTGCAGTATGACCTTGAATGGTATGATTGGGTGAATCTGCAAGATAAGCTGTATTGTTCAAGGTTGCACCATCTGCTTTTGAATCCACACCAATAGCTACGCTACCCGAGTGAGAGGATTCAGCTTGATGGCCAATCGCAATAGAGTTTTTGG
>CAVBYE010000123.1:0-7241 GCA_963599285.1 Bacteroidaceae bacterium
GCACGACTATGATGTGGGTGGGATGCAGCTGCCTAAATTAATTCATATGGCGGTCAAAGCACTGTTTATGTCTGCTAACCCATCTACAGTGGCTTATCCTTTTTTAACCTCAGCGGCCAGTAATGTGATTCGTGCTTTTGGTAGTCCTGAACAACAAGCCTTGTTTTTAGCACCCATGTTAGAGGGGCGTTTTTCCGGCACCATGGTGTTAACCGAACCCAATATTGGCTCATCTTTAGGTGATTTGAGCACCAAAGCCACCGTACATGCCGATGGCAGTTACCGCATTAAAGGGCAAAAAATGTTTATTTCTGGGGGTGATCAAGACATCACAGAAAATATTGTGCACTTGGTGTTAGCGCGTATTGAAGGTGCACCACAAGGGGTAAAAGGCATTTCACTGTTTATAGTACCGAAATTTTTAGTACAAGCAGATGGACAACTTGGCCCACGTAATGACGTGCATTTGGCTGGTTTGCTACATAAAATGGGCTATCGTGGCACCACCTCTACGGTACTGAACTTTGGCGAACATGAACAATGTGTAGGTTACTTAATTGGCGAAGCCGGTCGCGGCCTACAATATATGTTTAAAATGATGAATGAGGCACGCGTCGGAGTTGCCTTAGGTGCAGCCATGATCGGCTATCGTGGCTATTTGGTTTCCTTAGATTATGCCAAGCAGCGCCCACAAGGTCGCTTACCCGAAGAAAAAAATGCCGTTGCTAAACCCGTAAATATTATTCAGCACAGTGATGTGAAACGCATGCTGCTGGCACAAAAGGCCTATGTTGAAGGTGGTCTTGCATTGTGTTTATTTGCTGCGCGCTTAATTGATGACAGCTACGGTGAAGCGGGCGAAGACAGTCGGATTCTACTCGATCTGATTACCCCAATTGTCAAAACCTTCCCCTCTGAATATGGACCCAAGGCCAATGATTTGGCGATTCAAGTTTTAGGCGGTGCAGGCTATACCCGTGATTATCCCGTCGAGCAATGCTACCGTGATAACCGCCTCAACCCGATTCATGAAGGGACAACTGGCATTCAGTCCTTGGATTTACTTGGACGCAAGCTGTGGCAAGATCAGGGTAAAGGCCTGCAATTGCTGCTCGCGCGGATGCAACACACCCTCACGCAGATTCAACATCCTGAATTAATGCCATTGGTCGAACGTTTTAAGCAGCATTTAAAAACGGTGACCCTGACTACACAAATTTTAGGGCAAAAATTACAGCAACAGGCCCTAAACGAAACACTGGCCAATTCAGCCTTATATTTAGATATGATGGGCAAACTGGTGATTGCATGGTTATGGTTAGACATGGGGCATCATGCCGCACTTGCATTTGCCGATTCTGAGCAGCCAGAAGACCACGCCTTTTGGCAAGGTAAACTGCAAGCAGCACGTTATTTTATACGTTGGGAATTACCGCAAATTGAGCATCAAGCACATTTGTTACAACAGTTTGATGACACCTGCTTTGCGATGCAAAGTGATTGGTTCTAAAAAAAAGCCTCGCAATTGCGAGGCTTTTTTATGCCTTATTGAAACACTTTAAAACGTGTAGCATCATCTATATAGCTTTTTTGATTTGCATCTGCTTCAATTGAACCGAACACCAATTGTGCACGCAGTTTCCAATGGCTTGGTACCTCCCATTCTGCATGTACTTGCTGATCTACAACAGGATTATAGTGCTGTAAAGATGCCCCGACACCGGCTGTGCTGAGCGCTGTCCAGGTGGCAAATTGGGCCATAGCGGTCGAATGCTCAGCCCAAATAGGGAAGTTCTCAGCATAGAGCGCAAATTTTTGCTGTAAATCACTCACCACGTCCTGATCTTCAAAGAACAGAACCGTTCCAACACCTGCAGCAAAGCTGTCCATTTTTGCAGCTGTTTTTGCAGCTGCTTGTTCATCTGCAGCATAGCTTTGTAATGCGACTTTTACAAAATTCCAAAATTTCTCATGTTCAGCGTTAAATAAAATCACAGCACGTGATGACTGCGAATTAAATGACGATGGACTTTCTTTGATTGCCGTCTGAATCAACTCAGCCAACTGTTCAGGTGTTTGGCTTAAGTTTTTACCTAAGGCATAAATACTACGGCGCTTTTGAATTAAATCTAAAAATTGATTCGACATATGTCCTCATTCCTGGTTATTTTCTCGGTATTTTTCAAGACCTTGAAAACAAATTATCAAGTTAAACTTATTAATGACCAATAAAATCACATCTCAATAGCTGTTCGAGATGTAATTTTTTTCGAGCGATCCTTCAGCAATACTTGTTCGACTATTGTGTGATAAATATACCAATAATTGACATAAAAAATCCCCCTAAATTGGGGGATTGATATATCTTTATCTGAATTAGATATTAGCTTGTAAGACCTTCGCGGTTAATTTGTGTTTCCACAGCTCACGTAGCGTTGGTAAATAGAATTTTTCACCCACTTCAACCAATTCTGCATCAATTAACGCATGAATGTGATGCATTAATAAATAATCTAATTCGACATTACTGAGTTGACGATTCTTTTGTGAATATGCCTTACGTTGTTGCTGTGCTTTTTTCACCAATTGGTCAGCAAAGTTTTTGTCTTTAAATTGGCTTAAAGCACTTAAGCGTAGCTCTACCACACCCCAGCCGCTTAACAGCAACTTAAAAGTTTCAAAGTCTTGTTGAGTCGATTCCCAAGTCATTTCTTCTAGATTTTCATTTTCTGGAAGTACAGGTAACAGCAACTCCATAACACTTGGAAAAATCTTTTTGAAATTTAAAATAAATTTAACAGGATGCTCACCAGGATAATCCTTAAATTGCACCGTGTTTTGAACATCTGTTAAATAAATAGAAAGCATTGAGAGAACCTGTAAGTAAATTGCGGTTTTTCATCACCTTAGTCTGCGACTAAGAGCATGAGATCACAACCAAAAAAATCGAACTGTATTTTAGCAATTATGCCATCTTATTCAATCTTTGTAAGCCATAAACTTTTTCAGCATTCATCCTGAGCAAGATTGTGTTCAGTCGCTTTTCTTAAATCTCAACGCCAACCTCATCGCAATGACTTGTTCTTGTTCAACCTCATCAAGTCAATTCTGTGGTGCAAAAGGTGGTTTTGATATAAAAAACCTCCCAAAGGAGGCTCAGTTAATCATGCGGACAATAGCGCTGCCAATCATTGTGCATCTTTTCTAATTCTTCACCTGAAAGTTGTTCGCTATAGTAGATACAATACGTGGTCGTCGGGTATTCAACAATATGCTTATAAAGCTCTCCCACCAAGGATTTATAAATCGAATCAGGAAAAGTATGCTCGACCTCAATCGGATGAAAGTCATAATCAAAATACGCATTTTTCTTGGCTTCAAAGGCTTCAATCACGCTCATAATGCTCTACACAGATTTTAAAATCCATAATCTACCTGATTTTAATCGCAATTTAAATTGAGGTTTTAAAAAGTCCAGATTTTCGCTTAAACGTACTGATGCAAAGCCCATACAGCATAAAACGAGATTGAGAGCCTTCTTCTCTCTTTAATCGCTTGATTGGCTCAGCTCGCTTTTTTCGATCGATCATGCTCTACCCTTTATAAAACACCAAGTTTATCGTTCATTCAGCATCTATCCCCACTTGCAATTCAGATATGATGGATAAAATCTAGTCTTTATCCACAATCAGTTTTATAATCGCCTTGTTTTTAGGTTTCATCTTTGGCGTATTGGGCGTTTCATGAAAAATAACTCTTCATCTGATCATATTAAATCCACCACTTTAGGCTGGAAATTTGTTGCACTGGTTGCAGGCATTACCGCGATCTTTTTCACTTTTTTATATTTAGCCATGTCGAGTGAACCTGACTATATGCCAAACCGTCCTGCAAAGGTCAGCGTGCCTGCTGAAGCCACTACAACCCCTCCACCGGCTACTTCAAACCACGACACCCCATAGAAAACGTAATCTTGCGCTCCATGGATTTGCATGCGAAGACGCAAGTTTAAAATCAATACCTTTATACGGTGAAAAGAGAGCCAAGTGATTGCCTGAGCTCTATCAAAAAAAGCCACGTTTAACGTGGCTTTTTTAATTTAATCTCTCTTATTTAACGTTTGCGGAAACCATGTCTTCAGGTTTCACCACGGCATCAAACTGCTCTGCTGTCACTAAATTAAGTTCCACAGCGACTTGCTTCAAAGTTTTATTTTCTTTGTAAGCCGTTTTCGCCACTTTTGCTGCATTTTCATAACCAATAACAGGATTCAGTGCCGTCACCAACATTAATGAATTATGTAAGAAGTGATCAATTTTTTCGCGATTTGGCTCAATACCCACTGCACAATGCTCGTTAAAGCTGTTGCAGGCATCACCCAACAATTGGATCGATTGCAATAGGTTATACGCAATTACAGGCATGAATACGTTCAGTTCAAAGTTGCCTGATGCACCCGCCACATTAATGGTGGTGTCATTGCCAAGAACCTGTGCCACCACCATGGTCATTGCTTCACTTTGGGTAGGATTCACTTTACCCGGCATAATACTTGAACCCGGTTCATTTTCAGGAATACGAATTTCACCAAAGCCACAACGCGGACCGCTGGCTAACCAGCGAATATCATTGGCAATTTTATTTAAACTTGCCGCCAATGTTTTAAGTGCTCCTGAAGCAAACACGGCTGCATCACGACCGGCTAAAGCTTCAAATTTATTCGGCGCAGTCACAAAAGGTAGACCAGTTAAAGTCGCCAATTGTGCAGCGGCTTTCACTGCATAGTCAGGATGGGCATTTAAACCTGTACCTACCGCAGTACCGCCAAGTGGCAATTCATACAAACCTTCAAGTGCCTGTTGCAGGCGTTTTAAGCCATGATCTAACTGTGACACATAGCCACTAAATTCTTGGCCAAGCGTTAATGGGGTTGCATCTTGTAAATGTGTACGACCAATTTTTACAATACTCTCAAATTGTTGTGCTTTGGCATTTAAGGTTTCACGTAGCGCCGTCACCGCTGGAATTAACAACTCATTGATTTGTAAACTTGCAGCCACATGAATAGCTGTTGGGAAAGAGTCGTTGGTTGACTGCGCACGGTTGACATGGTCATTGGGATGAACGGGCTTTTGTGCACCTAATGGATTGCCCAATTTTTGATTGGCAATATTGGCGATCACTTCATTACAGTTCATGTTACTTTGGGTGCCTGAACCCGTTTGCCAGACGACCAGTGGGAATTGACTGTCCCATTGACCGGCAATAACTTCTTCTGCTGCACCTACAATATAGTCTGCAAGTTCTTGTGGAATTTGACTCAGTTCAGCATTGGTTTGTGCCGCCGCTTTTTTGACTAAGCCCATAGCACGAATCATGGCACGGGGTAAGCGCTCGCCCCCAATTTTAAAGTTTTGTAGACTCCGCTGTGTTTGCGCACCCCAAAGTGCTTCACTTGGTACTTCTACATCGCCCATCGTGTCATGTTCAATACGTGTTTGCATTATTAACCTCATTGAATTGCAATTTTTTGGCTTTAGCAACGTACTTGCTATGGCTAGTGCCCCACATCTTAAGCAGGCAAAGTCATTTTGTAAATGATTATTATTTTCAAATTATTGACCTTTTAGCGTATTTTGATAAAAACGCCATTGATCTTGAATCATGGTCTCTAGGCTACGTTGGGCTTGCCAACCCAATACTGTTTTTGCTTTGCTTGCACTAGCACCCAATTGTGCCAATTCAGTGTTCTCAGCGGGTACAGCCGCTTCAGTTGGTATCGGACTCATGGTCACTGCTGCGACTTTGGCCATTAAGGCTTGCATTGAGGTGACTTCGCCTGCAATGTTAAATACTTCATAACAATGTACTTGTTGAAATAACCATTTCAGACTTGCAATCACCGCCTCGCAGCCGTCCAATACATGGACAAAACTACGTTCTACCGTATGGTCTGCAGTGTCTGCATCTTGACGTAATTCAATCGACTCACGCTGTCCTACAGCAACCTGTAAGGCCAAAGGTAAAATATTTTTCGGTAATGGCGGTACCATTTCCCCTAATACACCATGTTCAAATGCCCCCGCCACATTGGCAAAGCGTAAACTGACAATGCGCCATTCAGGATCAGTTGCAAAAGCATCTTCAATGATTTGTTCAATCATTTGCTGAGATTTAATGTATGGATTTGGGTAATTATATTCAATGGCTGTGTCTTCGCTCAGCGCTAAACTTGAGCTGCCATAAATTGCCAAACTTGAAATATGCACCAAATTACGCACCCCTGTGCGCTGCATTGAACGCAGTAAGCTCATGATACAACTGACATTGTCATTATAATAATCGAGTGGTTTTAACGCAGACTCATGCAAGGATTTAAAGCCTGCACAATGCACCACGGCGTCAATCGAGTATTGTTCAAAGACCTTATTTAAAGAGGGCGTATTCCTTAGATCAACTTTCACAAACGGCACATATCGACCTGAGATGTATTCTAAACGCTGTAAAACTTGCACATTGGAATTAGATAAGTTATCGACAATGACCACTTCTTGGCCTTGTGCCATTAGACTTAATGCAATGTGTGAGCCCATAAAGCCTAAACCACCTGTCACTAAAATCATTTTTTACCCACTCCTAGAATCAATCAAGAACTTACATATTATTGCGGTCGCTTTGGTGTTGTCGTTAAGTGATTTGCTCAGCCTTTTTTAAGCAGATGACCGATTTTTTATGCAGCAATCGGTTAAATTTTGAGGTTATTTCAATTTATATTAACGCTGCGCTTGAGTAAGTTTGTTGCAGTTGTGAGTATCAAGTGTATCTTCAAAACCAACGACCTTAAGGGGTGTTATCAGCAATAAGCCTGTGACTCCCTATGATCATACTTTTTTGCTGATCTGCAGCCGATTGAGCCAATGACTTTACACATCATGAACATGGTTCATTCGACATCATTCCCATATCACTTGTGCTTTAAACCTCTCATTATGCGATAGGTTTGAACGATTGCATCATCATGCTCAAGCCCTATCTTGCAATCATAGCTGCAGTGCACGTTATACCCCTCCAACTGAGTCGTCATGGCACACATTCGCATAGCGGATCGATCAGCGTGTCTAGCGTTTAGTCAAACTGCAACAAGTGCTTCACCCCCATACGACTAAAGTATAAAACCACACACTCACCCTGATTAAATTCGAATAAATATTTATTTTTTAAATCTTTTTTTTATTTTCATT
>CAVBYE010000124.1:0-7212 GCA_963599285.1 Bacteroidaceae bacterium
CAGTGATCATTATTAATAAAAAAACTAATTTCTCGAATTAAGAGCTTTGAATGTGAAATCCCACTCAATTTGAGTGGTTTTTTATATTGTTGAGGCATTAAATTTACTTGGCGCTTTGGGTCAAAAAAATCAGAATATTCAGTCTGTTTTTTCATTTTTCTTCCTCTCATGTTGGTTAAGGCAAGAATAAAGCGCTCAAAAAAATTACATTTTTCTCATGATGCTTATGCTAAATTAACGACCTTATTTTATGGGTTTTAAGTGTTTAAATCATGAAAAAACATCTGCTTATACAGTCACTTGTACTTGCTTTTCCTGTTTTAGGTTTAACTTCCGTAACCGCCGCTACTACACCAATTAAGCCATTAAATGAGGTGTATGTACCGGTACATCGCGTACTTGAATCAGGTGAACAACGTTATTTCTTGCAAATGACTACAGGTGTGTCAAATCCACAAGCCACGCTATTTGACCGTATTGATCAGCGCACGGTGTATTTCAATGGTACACAAAAGGGCAATGACCTCAGTCTATATTCAGTCGATCAATTGGTTGGCGGCAAAGACACGGGGACGCATAAAATCACCGCGCAATTGAATGTGAGTCAAGGCACTGTAGACAGTGAAATGATCAGCAATACTGAACAACGCAAATTGATGTTCCAGCCTGTCGTTCACATTAAAAACCGTCCCAATTTTAACTTTAAGTTTTATGGCAATACCACGATTCAACAGGTCAATGTCACTGAACGCAGCAGCCAACGCATGATACAGCAGTTAAAAGGCTTTGAAGCCAATCCTGCACGTATGGACTATATGGACCTAAATTTTGACGGTTATTATGACTTGGTATTTACAGATGCCCACGACGCCAAACGTTATATTTATTGGATGTATAACCCAAAGACAGCGCAGTTCCAGCGCGCACCTCAGCTAGAAAAATTAGCCGGTGAACCTAAGCTTGATGGCCTAAAACGTGAAGTGAGCTTTGGTCAGCAACGCTTTAAAGTCGAACAAGGCTTATTACGTCCGCTTTAACTGCTCGACATGAAACTGTCATATCGTAGGCTTATGCTTGTCAAAAAATAGACAGTGCATGAAGGTGCGGTATGACAAACGTCTTCACAGCTCACCTGCTTAAACAACATGATGTTGTTCAATATTTTAAATTTGATTTAAAGAAAAAAAGTCTTATTGCGCCCAATCCACAGTATAGAGATGCTTTAACCGCATTGGTTCGGCCGAGGCTTAAAATTGCGATTGTCACGGAAACATGGCCGCCTGAACTCAATGGCGTTGCGCATTCGCTGTTGCATTTTAGTCGGGGATTGCAACAACGCGGGCATAAAATCTTGCTGATTCGTCCTGAACCAAAAACAGCAGAATCTATATTTCATCCTGAGCAAGAGTGTTTTGTGAAAGCGCAAGCTGTACCCCGTTATGCACAGTTGCAATGGGGTTGGCCACAACTCCATAAGGTCAGTCAGGCCTTGAGCCGATTTGCGCCAGATGTGGTGCATATTGTGACAGAAGGTCCTTTAGGTTTGGCGGCATTACAGGCGGCTAAACAATTGGGAATCCCGGTGTCGAGCGGCTTTCATTCGTCCTTTCAAGACATGAGTCGCTTTTTTGACTTGGCCTTTTTACTCAAGCCTGTGCAACGCTATTTGCGTTGGTTTCATAATCAAACCGATCTCACCTGTGTTCCAAGTGCGGACACGGAGCACGCGCTACGCCAATTTGGCGTTACTTGCCCGTTGGTGGTGGTTGGACGTGGGGTTGCAGTAGACAGCTTCCATCCACAGTATCGTTCTATGCAGCTGAGACGGCAGTGGGGGGCCACGCCCGATACACGCGTGTTGCTGTCGGTTGGACGGTTGTCACCAGAGAAAGAAATCCCTGTACTCATTCACAGTTATCATGCCATGCTTGAACAAGGCCAAGATGTTAAATTGGTGATTGTGGGCGATGGCCCTGAGCGAGAACATCTAATCCAGCTCAATAAAAAAGGTAACATCATTTTTACCGGCAATTTAAGCGGTATAGAACTTGCAACAGCCTATGCAAGTGCAGATGTATTTGTATTTGCCAGTCAAGTGGAAACCTTTGGTAATGTGGTGCTTGAGGCAATGGCCAGTGGTTTACCTGTGATTGCCTACGATCATGCAGCAGCACATCTGTATGTGCAACATGGAGATCTCGGCTGGTTAAGCCCACGTGGTGATCAAGAGCGCTGGAAACAGCACTTGCTACAATTACCTGAAAATAAAAAATTAAATTATATGGGCCTGCAGGCAAGACAGGCCGTTCTCCATTTGGGATGGGATTATCCAGTGGGTCAGTTAGAACAGGCGTTATATGCTGTTGCTCGGGAGAGCCACATGTATCGTTAGCCTACCTTGCAACACAAGGAGACAAAACATGAATTTTAAAAATGCCAAAACAAGAATATTAGCCCTCGATTTACGAGGCTGTATGTACCTGAATCACTTTTCACACTCACAGCGGATTTGCTATTTTTTTCGTGCAGTCAGCCGTTTAGGCGATGGGCCATTTTGGTATGCCATGCTCGCAGGGGTGTGGCTTATCAAAGGATGGAGCTATGGGGGCAGCATTGTATATGTGTTGCTAAGCTCTTTAATGGGAACAGGAATTTATAAAATTCTAAAAACCAAAACTATTCGTCCGCGTCCCTATCAAGTCCATCAAGTCATTCATTTGGGGGAACGTCCGCTCGACCATTTTAGTTTTCCTTCAGGGCATACCTTACATGCAGTGATGGCAACCATTTTACTTGGCTACATTGTGCCGCCATTGTTAGTACTGATGGTGCCGTTTACCGTATTGGTGGCAGGCTCACGCATGGTGCTTGGCTTACATTATCCAAGTGATGTCATGGTGGGGGGCTGTATTGGTGCAGCTGTGGCAGGTCTGATCATTGTCGGTGCACCGTGGTGGGGAGTTGTGTTGTAAACCTGCAGGCCTGCCTAGCAGTATGCACAAACATCGGGAATTTGTTACAGTAAGCACATTACAGCATACAGTTTAAGGAACAGCATATGGGCTTACGTTGGAGCGACAGTATCGATATCGCAATCGAACTTTATGAAGCACATCCGGATGTCGATCCGCAGTGGATTCGTTTTACTGACCTACACGCATGGGTATGTGCTTTGCCTGACTTTGAAGGCGACCCTGACAAGTCAACAGAAGGCTTACTTGAAGCCATTCAAATGGCATGGATTGACGAAGCACGTTAAAGGATGCAAAAAAAAGCATCTTTTTTACATATCTAAAGCAGATCAAAGCCCATTTTTCGGTATAATGCGGCAAAATTTTCATGTCAATTTGACTTAAGGAGCCTCTCATGGCGATTGAACGTACATTATCTATCGTTAAACCAGACGCAGTTGCTAAAAACGTTGTAGGCGAAATCTTCGCTCGTTTTGAAAAAGCTGGCCTTCAAATCGTTGCAACTAAAATGAAACACTTAACTCAAGCTGAAGCTGAAGGCTTCTACGCTGAGCACAAAGAACGTGGTTTCTTTGCTGACCTCGTTGCGTTCATGACTTCTGGTCCAGTTGTTGTTTCAGTTCTTGAAGGCGAAAACGCTGTTCTTGCTCACCGTGACATCCTTGGCGCGACTAACCCTAAAGAAGCTGCTCCTGGTACAATCCGTGCAGATTTCGCTGTAAGCATCGATGAAAACGCTGCTCACGGTTCTGACTCTGTAGCATCTGCTGATCGTGAAGTGAACTACTTCTTCGCTCAAACTGAGATTGCTCCACGTACTCGTTAATTCGCAGTATTGGAACCAGATAAGTGTTATTATACTTATCTGGTTTTTTTATTCCTGAAATTCAATTCGTTCGTTTATTGAACATCTCCTCTCATCTTAAGGCATCGTTTAGGTAATTACACATGAGTACTGAAGTGGTCGTTTCATCTGCAATTTCTGATGAATCGCAAAAATCTACATCAATCACGACGCAGGCACCTGTGGAAAAAGTAAATTTACTGGGGATGTCGCGTGCTGAGTTAGAGAAATTCTTTGAAGACATGGGCGAAAAGAAGTTTCGCGCCGGTCAGGTGATGAAATGGATTCACCAATACTTTGTCACTGATTTTGCTGAAATGACCAACATTTCCGGTAAGTTACGTGCCAAGTTAGAACAACGCTGTGAAATTAAAGCCCCTGAAGTGGTGCACAGAAACTACTCTAAAGACGGTACCCGTAAGTGGGTGTTCCGTGTGGGTGACGGCGCAGGCTCGTTGGTTGAAACCGTACTGATTCCGGCAGAAGACAAAACAGGTTCACGTAAGACCTTGTGTATTTCATCACAAGTGGGCTGTGCACTCGACTGTTCATTCTGTTCAACCGGTAAGCAAGGTTTCCAACGCGATTTAAGCCAAGCTGAAATTATTGGTCAGCTGTGGATGGCCAACTATTCGTATATGGAAGAGGTCCCTGTCATTGAGCGTGAACGTTCGGTGACTAACGTGGTGATGATGGGCATGGGTGAGCCACTCCTCAACTACGATGCAGTCCTCAATTCGATGCGCATTATGCTCGATGACTTTGCATATGGCATGTCTAAACGCCGTGTGACGTTATCAACCTCAGGTGTTGTACCTAAGATTGACCAATTGGCACAAGACATTGATGTGGCTTTGGCGATTTCTTTACATGCACCAAATGATGAATTGCGTAATGAATTGGTGCCAATCAATAAAAAATATCCGCTTGAACAGCTCATTGCTGCGTGTCAGCGTTATATTGCCAAAGACGGCAATGAAAGTTCACGTAAACATGTGACCATTGAATATGTGATGCTCGACAATGTAAATGACAGCATTCAGCATGCCAATCAAATGATTAAGTTGTTAAAAGACTTACCAAGTAAGATCAACTTAATTCCATTTAACCCATTCCCACATGCGCCATATGGTCGTTCAAGCCGTAACCGTATCATTGCGTTCCAAAAAACATTGTCTGACGCCGGTTTCGTGTGTACGATTCGTCAGACACGTGGTGATGATATTGATGCTGCATGTGGTCAATTGGTTGGTCAAGTGGCAGACCGCACCCGTCGTGCTGAGCAATGGAAGAAAAAAGTTGCCGCACAAAACGAGATTATGCGTTCGCAAGGATAAATTTTAAGGGGGAAACTGGTGCACAAAAGAGCTCAACAGGCAGCACTTTTTGGAATAAGTCTGGCAATGTTGCTAATCACAGGTTGTCAAACGACATCGTCTTCCCCTGTATATAAAAAAGATCCTGAAAAGGCGATGCAAGTGCGTACGCAACTGGCCGCTGAATACTTACGTAATGGTGATCTTGATGCGGCCAAACGTGCCCTTGATCAGGCTTTAGAACATGACGCACGTGATGCTCAAGCCAATATGATGATGGGCATTTTGTTGCAACAAGAGGGCAGTGCGTCCAATTTAGCCAAAGCGGAAAGCTATTTTAAGCGTGCCATCAGTAGCGACCCAGACAATGCCCAAGCGCGCAATAACTACGGTACCTATTTGTATCGTTTAGCACGTTATCCTGAAGCGATTCGCCAGCTCTCTGTGGCAGGTGCGGCTTTAGGTTATGATCAGCGTGCGATGGCCTTAGAAAATTTAGGTCGGGTGTATTTAAATACCCAAGATCTGGTCAATGCCGAAAAAAGCTTTAAACAGGCCTTAAGCGTCAATCGTGACTCGGTGATTGCCATGTTAGAACTGGCGGAAATTTTTTATTTACGTCAGGACAACAGTCTAGCGACGCAAATGTATGCACAATTTGTGCAACGTGTAGGTCAACGTAATCAAAGTTCGCGCGCGTTGTGGTTAGGGCTTCGTATTGCACGTGCCAATGCTGATCAGACCGAGATGCAAGTCTTGGTGAATCAGTTGCGTGCCATGTTCCCCGACAGCGCAGAATACCAACGTTATTTGCAATTGCAGCATAGTACTGAGGTGATATGGAAATAAATGCGCCAGTGAAGGATGGGGTACATCCGGGTGAATATTTACGCCAAATTCGGATTCAACGTCGCATTGAACTTGCCGACGTGGTCAAGGAATTAAATATTCCCATCAAGTTATTAGTGGCTTTAGAGCAAGATGACTATCAGGCCTTACCTGAAGTGATCTTTATTAAAGGCTACTACCGTAACTACGCTAAGTTACTCAAAGTTGATGCTGAGCCGTTAATTCAGCGCTTTGATGAGGTCTATACCCAAGATACAGGGCGTGCACCCTATCATGGTCTAGATGAATCACCGATGAACATTCGGGTAAAATTGTCTGAGCGTAAACCGGTGCGTAGCTATGCTTGGCTTAAATATGTACTGCTGCTGGTGCTGCTCGCTGCATTGGCATGGATGGGTGTGACACTGTTGAAAAATCGTCAAGCCCCAACGCCGCCGGTGAGTGAGTTACAAGCAGTTGACGTCTTGGCTGAACCTACGCCTGTGGCTACAGCCGACAAAGCCGATGCGTTGGTGCTGCATTTTAATCGACCGACTTCAGTTTATATTGTTGATGCAAAGGGTGACGTTCTACTGGCGGGTCGACAAGCCAATAAAGCCTCTGTGAGTGGTCAACAGCCATTCCAAATTCGTCTTGATGATGCAGGTGCTGTGTCATTAAGCTTAAATGATGAAAATATTTCATTGTCGCCATATATCGTAAATGGAAAGGCAGAATTCCAGTTATCACGTTAATGGCTCAAGGTACTTAAATACAATGATTGAAAATCCAATTAAACGCCGTCCAACCCGTAAAATTCGCGTCGGTTCAGTCTATGTCGGTGGTGATGCACCGATCAGCATCCAGAGTATGACCAATACGGAAACCTGTGATGTTGAGGCAACTGTGGCACAGATTCAACGCTGTGTGGATGCAGGTGCAGACATCATGCGCGTGTCGGTTCCAAGCATGGAAGCCGCAGCTGCTTTTGGTGAAATTCGTAAACGTGTCAATGTACCTTTGGTGGCGGATATTCACTTCGATTATAAAATCGCGTTGGCTGTCGCTGACTATGGTGCTGACTGCTTGCGTATTAACCCAGGTAATATTGGCTCAGAAGCTAAAATTCGTGAAGTGGTGGCTGCCGCACGTCATCATGACATTTCAATGCGTATTGGAGTGAATGCCGGTTCGCTCGAAAAAGACATTCAAAAGAAATATGGTGAGCCAACAGGTCAAGCACTGCTTGAAT
>CAVBYE010000125.1:0-7209 GCA_963599285.1 Bacteroidaceae bacterium
TTGCTCAATTAAACGGTTGGTACATGCAATGATCGCTTCAATTGAAGACGTGACGATGTTGTCATGTACACCCGCACCAAAGGCAGATTTACCTGTACCTTGCACTTGCAGTTCAATTAACGCCAAGGCTTTAGCATGGGCACCGGCACTGATGCTACGTTCTTCATAGTTCAACACGTCAATTGGCAATTGTAGTGCGTTTAAAATCGCAGAAATTGGACCGTTGCCTTCACCACGTAACTGTTGAGTTTGACCATTGACTTCAACATCAAGCTCAATCACTTGCTTGCCATTTTCATCAGATAAGCGGTAATTTTTGGTTGAGTAGTGCGCGTCTTTTGTTGCCACATACGTTTCTTTGAATAATTTCCAGATTTCAGTGGCGCTGATTTCTGTGCCTTCTTCATCGGTACGTTGTTGAACCACTTGCGAGAATTCAATTTGTAAACGACGTGGCAACGTCACGTTGTAATTTGACTCTAACAAGTAGGCAATACCGCCTTTACCAGACTGTGAGTTCACGCGAATCACAGCGTCATAGTCACGACCTAAATCTTTCGGGTCGATTGGTAAGTAAGGCATATCCCAAATTTCTTGATCTTTTTGGAACTCAAAGCCTTTTTTAATCGCATCTTGGTGTGAGCCAGAAAACGCTGTGAAGACCAAATCACCTGCATATGGATGACGTGGGTGTACAGGTAAACCAGTACATTCTTCAACGGTGGCAATGATTTCATTAATGTTTGAGAAATCAAGATTTGGCGCAACACCTTGGGTATACATGTTTAATGCGATGGCAGCTACGTCAACGTTACCAGTACGTTCACCATTACCAAACACACAGCCTTCGACACGATCAGCACCAGCCATAATCGCAAGTTCAGAGGCTGCAATACCACAGCCACGGTCGTTGTGGCAGTGAACCGAAATAATCACGCCATCACGACGCGCAATGTTACGGTGCATCCATTCGACTTGGTCGGCATACACGTTTGGCCCTGAAACTTCTACAGTTGCAGGTAAGTTTAAAATCACTTTGTTGGTTGGCGATGCTTCCCAAATTTCTGTTACTGCATCACACACGTCTTTTGCGACTTCTAATTCAGTTGCAGAGAAACATTCTGGTGAGTATTGGAATACAAACTCAGTTTCAGGTTGTTTTGCTGCATATTCTTTAACTTTGGTGGCTGCATTAATGGCTAAGTTTTTGGCACCCTCAACGTCAACATTCAACACTTTTTCACGGAAAGTGGGTGAATTTGAGTTATAGATATGCACAATCGCGCGTTTGGCACCTTGTAAAGATTCAAAAGTACGTTGAATCAAATGGTCACGTGCTTGCACTAACACTTCAATGTAAACGTCATCTGGAATATGACCTTCTTCAATCAATTTACGGGTGAAGTCAAAGTCAATTTGCGATGCAGATGGGAAACCAATTTCAATATGTTTAAAGCCAATTTTGACCAACATTTGGAACATTTTAAATTTCTTTTCCATGTCCATTGGTTCAAAAATCGCTTGGTTACCGTCACGTAAGTCAGTACTCATCCAAATTGGCGCTTTTGTGATTTCGTTATTTGGCCATTGACGGTCAGGCAGATCAACGCGTTGATACATGCGACGGTATTTTTTACTTGGATCAGCTAACATCATGAGATAACTCCTTGTGTAAAGATCATCATTTGGCTTACAAACAATGAGGTTTACCCGATAGATTGTGTCTATTAATCTGTTTTTATAAGGTTGAGGTTTTAAAGCCGTTTGCGTAAACCTATCCAAACACGTTTATGCTTTAGCTTGACCTTCTTATGACCTTATAAATCTATAACTTAAAGTTTAATCGAGTTAAACCGAAAAGTTTTTGCTTTTTCTATGGATTTTAGTCCTATCTTTAAAAAGATTTTCTTATATAGCCTCTAGCTTAGAAATATTTCCCAAGCTAGAAGCAAAGCTGCAATATTTTTTCGTTAAATGCGAAAAATGCTTTAATTTTATCTGATGGTCATATGTTCACTCAAACAGCAGTATAAAGCGAATATGATGTTAAAATGATCAATAGTGGGCATTGCCTGAAATGGCGCTGTCAGGCATCAAAAAACCGACCGAAGTCGGTTTTTAAAGCGCTATTTTAATTGGGGCTTAGAAGTCATAAGAGACAGATAACCAATAGTTGCGACCGGCAAGATAGGTACCATTCATAGACGAGCCAATGGTCATATAGTCATAATAAGATGCTTCTTCGTTTTGGCTGTTAATATAAGTGCCATTGCTGGTAAAGTCTTTGTCTAACAAGTTATTGACTGAGCCATTGAAGCGTAGTTGATCATTTACACTATAGCTGGCGCCTAAATTAAATAAGTTATAGCCCTTCAATTTATTGCCTGTTGCAGCATAAATAATACCCGCGTCGCCTGCAGTTTGTTCGGTACTGTAACGTTTACGGTCTGATTTATACTCATGCTGTAACCATACATCTAATGCAGGATTAATATGCCACGTTGAGGTCATATTGAAAGCATTTTTCGGTACGTTGTTTAAGTAAGAACCCTTGTTTTCGCCTTTGGTAATTTCACTTTCCATGTAGGTGTAGGCTGCTTTTAAATCCCATTCTGGAATAATACGGTAGGTGAGGCTGAGCTCTACGCCTTTGGTTTCGGCTTCATTGGCGTTAATACTTTGTGAGAAGCTGTCTTGGGTAATATGAGACCCATAGCTGACACAGCCGGGTTGATTGGGCTGGGTTTCAGAATAACAGTTCCACAACTCAGGACCGTCAGTAATCAGATTGTCAATTTGGTTAAAGAATAGGGTGGTGGTGAGATCAATTTTATCTGTATTGTAACTCAAGCCTAACTCATAGTTGGTTGATTCTTCTGGCTTAAGATTAGGTGAGCCGACCCCAAAGCTTGCACCTTGACTGCTTACACTGATCACGCCATTGTGTAAGGCTTTCGGCGAGGGTGCTTTATAGCCGGTGCTGACGCCACCTTTCAAGGTAAGTTGGTCATTGGCGTTCCAAACCAAGTAGGCACGTGGGCTAAAGTGGCCACCAAAGCCAGAATGGTCTTCATAGCGCCCCCCTAGGGTTAAACCTAATTGGTCGAGCAAACGCCATTCATCTTCAGCATAAATGGACACCGAGTCCTTTTTGAATTTGGCGCCTTTCCCTGCAATATCATCTGCAACTTCGGCTTCTTTATATTCGGCACCCATGGTGATTTTGTGATTGGCAATTGGCAAAATCACATGGCTGTCTGCGACAAAATCGGTATTTTCTAAGGTACGGTCGCTGCCTGCATAGGCATTATTGGGGAAGGTGTTGCGGGGAATGGTGCGCCCGAGTGTTTCAGTAACCGTGTGACTGATATAGGTAGACCACTGGCCAAAATCATACTTACCGTCATGACCGACAGAAATTTGGTCACGGTTAAATTCGAGTTCATCTTTATAGCCATTGGCACGGCTTGGGGTATCTTGGGTGCCTAGGCGGTCGTCGTCATTTTGGTACGTTTGACTCGAACGGAAACCATCTACCCAAAAATTATTTTGATCATTGAGATTAAATGACAGCTTAGCCCCAAGGTCATAAATATCAGCTTCACTTGGACGTGGGTCACGTCCTGTAGTCCCCGGAATACGTTCTGATTTCTGACGGTCTAAATACGAACCACGCACTTGCATGCCCAAACGGTCTTGCACAATCGGTCCATTGACCACAAAACTGGTCTTCACAGAGTCGGCTTCTTCTTTATTTTCCATGACGTTGCCGCTCACCGTCACGTTGCCTGTCCATGTATCAGAGACTTTTTTCGTGATGATATTAATCACCCCGCCCATGGCTTCAGAACCATAACGAGTTGCCATTGGGCCACGAATTACTTCTATACGTTCAATCGCAGCAAGCGGAGGTAAATATCCGTTAGAAGATTCACTAAAACCGTTTGGGGTTACATCTGTAGACGTGGTTTGGCGTCGTCCATCAATTAAGATCAAACTATATTCGTTGCCCAAGCCACGCATTTTGACATTTAAGCCTGAAGTTTTGCCAATCCCATCGCGAATATCAATACCTGGTACATCCGCCAAAAGATCGGCAATACTGGTGGCATTTTTCTTTTCGATATCTTCTTGGGTGACAACGCTAATTGAGGCTGGGGCATTTTTTATGTCTTGCTCGAAGCCTGCCGCTGACACCACAATCGTTGAAAGTTGATGCGGCGTATCACTTGAAGGATCTGCTAAGGCAGCACTGGATGCCACACCGAGCAGCGCCAATGCCAAGGGTTTTAAAGTGAATGTAGTCATGAAGAATGTCCGGATTTTAAGGAATGATTGCTTTTTTTTTAATCATAATGATAAATATTATTAACTACAATTGTTCAATTCGACAGCGATTGCGCTGTATAGCGATTGGTTTGGCTTTATAAAATTGATTTCGTTATTGTTTTTTAAAAAATAGACCAGAAGCAAAGTGAGATTTAATTTAAACAACAGATGAAAAAAATCGCCCCTCATCGTGAAGGGCGATTGGTGTGAAGATTAGAACTTGGTATTAATACTGAACCAATAGCTACGTGATTTGTACTTGTTGTTGTAGTCATCACGATAGCTTGGGGTATAGCCGCCATTGCCATCTTCAGTAAAGCTGGTCTTATAGCTGGTGAAGTCTTCGTCAAGTAAGTTATTCACGCGTGCATTGACAGTAAAGATATCGTTAATTCGATATGAGCCGCCTAAGTGTAAAAGCGTCGAATCTTTAAAGTATAAATCCTGTTTGGTGTTTGCATCTACGCCATCAAAACGATCACCACGGAATTCAGTGGTTAAGAACAGGTTGAAGGCATCCGTTGCACGCCAATCTAGGGTCGCATTGGCCATATGTTTCGCCGTGTCATTTAACGGTTGACCTTTTCTCGCACCGCTCTTTTGTTCACTGTCGGTATAGGTGTAGTTCGCACGCAAGGCAAGTTGATCAAGCAGTTGGACTTTACCTGCAAGTTCGAGACCTTGAATGATCACTTCATCAATATTCACGGTACGTGAGCTGTTTGAGTAGCCTAAACTTGCATATTCACCCGTATTGGCACAGGCAATTCCAGTGACGCCACCACAAGATTGCGAGCTAATTTTGTCTTCAAACTTGTTATGGAACACTGTGGCATTAAAGTTATGACCTGCCGGATGCTGCCAGTAAGCGGCAATTTCAGAGCTGATACTGGTTTCAGGTTCTAAATCGGGGTTACCAAAATTAGGTGATGTGCCTTGTCCACCAAAGCCCACGATACCATCATAAAGTTGGGTGGTTTTTGGTGTTTTATAACCTGTACTTACACCGCCCTTTACTGTGAATGAATCATTAAAATCATATACGCCATAGACACGCGGACTGAATTGATCACCAAAGACTTCATGGTTGTCATAACGTAAACCTGTGGTTAAGGCAAACGGTTGGGTGAGCTGCCAAGTGTCTTCTGCGAACAATGACCACATGTTATGGTCTTGAACTTGAGCCGGTGTACCTGACTCCATACCAAACACGCCATCGGTTAATTCACCACGAATAATTTGTGTACCTAAAATGGCATTATGTTGACCTGCCCAATTAAATGGCACTTTTAAGTTGGCATCTAAGGTGTATTGAGCACTTTCTAGCGTACGATTCGGGCGCGGTAAGAATTGCTGGCTGGCAATTTCTTTACGTTTTGCTTCACTTAAACCCGCATAAATATCTTTGGCATCAATGATATTCAACAGTTCGTTACGCTCAGCCACGGTAAATGGTAGGGTACGACCTTTGTTATTGGTTTCAACATGGGCCAAAGAGACAAAGCTTTTACCGATTGACCAGTCGCCTTCATGGGTCAATGACCAAGTGTCACGGGTGAATTTTTGCTCTCCTTTATAGCCTACACGTGGATCAGCACGACGTGACCATTCACCACCATCGGCTTCACAGGCATTTTTATTGGCACCTGTAGCATCTTTACAGAAGTTGCTTGAGCGCCAAATTGAACTTAAGCCGTCTAAGGTGCCCAGTTGTGCTTCATCATTGTTATATTCTTGACGTGACGTGTCGACTTCTGCAGATAACGTTTGGTTGTTGGCAATATTCCAAGTTAAACGCGCACCTAAGGCCATATTGTCATTATTTACAGTACGACCACCGCCACCAAAGCCTAATGAACGGTTGTGTACCACGCCATTGGGATCGGTTACAGAGTCATATTGAGGATTCGATTCGTCACGTTCATATAAGCTACCGCGTACCGATAAGCCCAATTTATTTTGAATTAATGGACCCATAAGATTGAAGTCGATGGTTTGGTCTTCACCAAAGTCGTCATTTTCTTCAAAAGTACGGCTGTGAGTGACCGAACCTGACCATTGGTCTGTCACTTTTTTGGTAATGATGTTAATCACACCACCCATGGCGTCAGCGCCATACAGGGTAGATGCAGGACCACGGATCACTTCAATACGTTCAATGGCATCAAGGGGTGGAATATGATTGAACTGGTTGCCACCAAAGCTGTTTGGATAAATATCACCATGGTTGTTTTGGCGCTTACCATCCACCAAGACGAGGGTGTAATCACCGCCCATGCCACGCATAGAAATTGAACCTTGGCCGGTTTTGTCATTGGTTTCACCAATGTCTACGCCTTCAAGCTCACGAACCGCGTCCAACAGGGTCATGTAGGGTTTCTTTTCGAGTTCTTCTTTGTTAATCACCGAAATGCTGGCAGGGGCATCGGTAATTTTTTGCTCATAACCTGCAGCCGAAACGACAAGGGTAGCCAAGGCATGGGTGCTATTGGTGGCCGTTGTAGAGGTATTGGCAACAGCAGCTGTAGACACAGCGCTCAACAGCGCAAGTGCAAGTGGCTGAGGTTTAAAATTATTCATAATTGAATTCCGTTTCAAGCAAACAAGAAAGAGCAGATAAAACGGCGCTAATGGTATTAATAATATTTATCATTTGCAATAAAAATTATACAAAAAAGATTACTAAATTTGCTCCAGCACAGGCTTGAAACATAATCTACTGCCCCAATATAGAAAAAAATTGTCTGCATTTAACGCAGTTTTGTATATATTGAAATGTTGTCATATAATGTGGCACTTTTTTAAACCTTAATTACTAGTATATCGAGGAAGCCATGCAAGTAACTTCTGAAGCGGTTTCGGGCGTTGCCCGTCGTTTAA
>CAVBYE010000126.1:0-7209 GCA_963599285.1 Bacteroidaceae bacterium
GAACACGTTGGTTTCTTTAGAGCTAAAACACGCTTTAATTGGCTGGAAGTAGGGTGAACTCACGGAGATAGTTGCGATTACGTTGATGCATCGCTTGGATATAGAGGCTGTGCTATCGATTGTGGAATCACCATGCTTGGTGCTTGAGCTTTAACTTTTGGTATAGCCCCAAGCAAATCACCAAAAATTAAACAGATGAAAGCCAGTATTTGAAATCCTAATCATTCTACGTCGAACTAAAAATTGTTCAATTAATGAAATAGTTAAAATCTTTAATTTGTTTTCAATAAGTTGATTTTACTCAAATCCTCATTTTTTTTAGCGAAGATTTGCAATTTTTCTCGAAAACTTGGCAAAGTTGCTTCTCTAAATTTGCAAACTTCATGCTACAATACGCGCCAATCTTAGCACGGCTTAAAAGCCCTAATGTAATAGGACCTCGCTAATGTTTGCCAATACTTCAATTGCACAATTTGACCCTGAATTAGCTCAAGCGATCTCTCAAGAAGATGCGCGTCAGGAAGCTCATATCGAGTTAATCGCTTCTGAAAACTACTGCTCACCTGCAGTGATGGAAGCTCAAGGTTCAAAACTTACTAACAAATATGCGGAAGGCTACCCAGGCAAACGCTACTACGGCGGCTGCGAATATGTAGACGTTATTGAACAATTGGCGATTGACCGTGCTAAAGAGCTCTTTGGTGCTGACTACGCAAACGTTCAACCACACGCAGGTTCACAAGCAAACTCTGCAGTTTACTTAGCGCTTTTAAACCCAGGCGACACTGTATTGGGTATGAGCCTTGCTCACGGTGGTCACTTGACTCACGGTGCGAAAGTAAGCTTCTCAGGTAAAACATACAACGCGATTCAATACGGTTTAAACCCAGAAACGGGTGAGATCGATTACGAAGAAGTTGAACGTTTAGCAATCGAGCACAAGCCAAAAATGATCGTGGCTGGTTTCTCTGCATACAGCCAAATCGTAGATTGGCAGCGTTTCCGTGACATCGCGGACAAAGTGGGCGCTTACCTATTTGTTGATATGGCACACGTTGCAGGTTTAGTTGCAGCTGGCGTTTACCCAAGCCCAGTGCAAATTGCTGACGTAACTACAACAACAACACACAAAACACTTCGTGGCCCACGTTCAGGTTTAATCCTTGCGAAAGCAAACGAAGAGATCGAGAAAAAATTACAGTCAGCTGTATTCCCAGGTAACCAAGGTGGTCCACTTGTTCACGCTGTAGCAGCGAAAGCAATCTGCTTCAAAGAAGCAATGGCACCTGAATACAAAGCCTACCAACAACAAGTTGTGAAAAATGCGCAAGCAATGGCTGAAGTTCTGATCGAACGCGGTTACGACGTTGTGTCTGGCGGTACCAAAAACCACTTGTTCTTATTATCTTTAATTAAACAAGACATCACAGGTAAAGAAGCGGATGCTTGGTTAGGTGCTGCTCACATCACTGTGAACAAGAACTCTGTACCAAACGATCCACGTTCTCCGTTCGTTACTTCAGGTATCCGTATTGGTACGCCTGCCGTAACAACACGTGGTTTTGGCGAAGCTGAAGTTCGTGAACTTGCAGGTTGGATCGCTGACATCCTAGATGCCAAAGGCGACGAAGCTGTGATCGCTGCGGTAAAAGCAAAAGTTGAAACTGTGTGTGCGAAATTCCCTGTATACGCATAATTTAGCTTAACGCTTAAAAAAGAGCCCCCAATCTTGGGGGCTCTTTTTTATGGTTGTGAAAATGTATGTAAATCTGCTGTGTATATTATTTTTTGATATATTTGATATATAAAAGAAAAATGACCAAAAAACCAAGGACAATCTTTTTATGAACAAGCCAAAAATTATTTTATCTGAACAAGATCTACATCGTTTGGAAACGATGCTAGAGCATCAAACCAAACTTAGTGCCACCATGCAGCAACTCGAAGAAGAATTGGCGCGCGCAATCGTGGTTAAACCGCAAGAGGTACCGAGCAATGTGGTGTCGATGCATGCACAGGTGTTAATTACGATTGCACCCTCGACGACGCCTACAGAAATCACCTTGGTTTATCCACATGAATTTAAAGGTGAGGCTGGGCAGGTCAACGTGATTGCACCGATTGGCGCAGCTATTTTAGGCCTGACCGAAGGACAAGTGATTGAATGGCCACAACCGGATGGCAAAATGATGCAAGTTAAAATCGAAAAAGTGTTGTATCAACCGGAACGTGCGGGCGATTTCTTGTAAATGTTGGCCGGTAATGTACAAAGATCAGCAGCACTGTTGTAAAACAAGCGCTTGCTGAGCTGCGAAGATTATCCATAAATATAGATAACTTTGTTAAAAGCTTGACAGAACATTATGAAGGCTCAGGGCATACTCGTCTGCAATGTACAACAATCCCGCATTGACGTTAGGAAATAGCCATGAGCCAAAATACCGAATTATCAAAACAACAAGATCTAGAGTTAACTGTTACACCACTGACCGGTCGCATTGGGGCAGAAATTTCAGGACTGCAATTAGATCAACCGCTAACACCTGAGCAACTGCAGGCATTTAATCAGGCTTTATTGACCCATAAAGTGGTATTTATTCGTGGTCAGCAGCATATTAGCGATGAACAACAAGAAGCATTTGCACAGCAATTGGGTACGCCATTAAACCACCCAAGTGTGCCGTTAAAAGATGGCACAGCACATACTTTATCGATTGACTCACGTGGGGGGCGTGCGGATTCATGGCACACCGACATTACCTTCTTACCCAATTACCCAAAGGCCACGATTTTACGCAACGTAGTTGCTCCTGCAGTGGGTGGAGACACGGTGTGGGCCAATACCGTTTCAGCCTATGAACATCTACCTGACACTTTAAAAGCCTTAGCCGATCAACTGCGTGCAGTACATACCAATGTTTATGATTATGCGGTGCGCAGTACAGCTCAAGATTCAGAAGGGCGTCGTTTATTTACCACTGCAGTTGAAATTGAAACGGAACATCCTTTAGTCCGTGTACATCCGGAAACTGGCGAGAAATCCTTGGTGTTGGGTCATTTCTTTAAACGTTTTGTGGGTTTAAGCAGTCAGGATTCCAAACGTTTATTTGAATTGTTCCAAGATCATATTACCGAATGGGAAAATGTAGTGCGTTGGCGCTGGGCTGAAGGCGATGTTGCCATTTGGGATAACCGTGCCACGCAGCATCGTGCCATCAATGACTATGAAGATGCCTTGCGCATTGCATCACGTGTAACGATTGAAGGCGATGTACCTGTGGGTGTGGATGGACGTCCAAGTACTGTACTTAAACATGTGGTTCATCAGGATGTAAACGAGCTGCGTTTAGTTGAAGGTAAAGTGTACAAAAAGAGCGCTTAAACACAGCAATTTTATTGCTAAACACAGCAGAAACATCACCTTGTCCCTGTAAAGAAAAAGACCTAATCTGTAGATGAGGTCTTTTTTTTATATGCTTATGTCACATGCTTTGGTTTGGAATGAACGCTTAAAACAAGATGCGAGTTTTAAAGTCTTGAGTGCAGCAGCGCAACAGCGCTTAATCGCGCAAACCCGTTTCGTACGTGTTTTGCCACAGCAGCACATCTTCTTGGAACAGCAGCAGCTGCACAGTGTGTATATTTTACTGCATGGCAAGCTTAAAGTGGGGTGTCTACAACCTAACGGGACGTGGAGCACGTTGTGCTACATCGAGCCGCTTAACAGTGTGAATTTGGTGGCCTGTTTACAACAAAAAACCTTGCCGTATGACTATATTGCTCAGGGTTATGTAGAACTCGCCGTGATTCCGTTTCAAGCCTATGAAACAGAGCTCAAACAGCAACCCACTGCGCTTTGGGGCTTACTTGAGTTACTCAGTCAGCGGATGTATGGGATGCTTGAGCAGCAGCGTTATCAGCAGGTGGCAGATTTAGCACAACGCTTAGCGCGGCAAATTTTACTGTTAGCTCAGGATCAACCCCTGATTAAACTCAATCAGCAACAAATGGCGGATTTACTGCAGGTATCACGGCAAACGCTGCATAAACATGTGCAGCAATTTAGCAATCAACAACTGATTGATTGGCACTATAGCAAATTGAAGATTCTTGATCGTGATAAATTGCACCAGCTCAGTCAAATCCTATAACGCATTTGCAAATTGCTACAGATTTGGGACCTGAAAAAGTAGTATAACCCTAGTTTAGGTTTGATGTTTTGGAGCATTGACGTCCTTGGCCCAGCTCACCGCTTTGCATGAGATTCCACTTGATTCAGCGAAAATTTTACGTATCCAGCGTGAGGAATTGCTGCCCATTTTGCAGCAGCCTGCCCGATTAAATAGCTATGCAGAACAGATTGTACAAGCCCAAGCGGTGTTACTTGATGGGATTCACCCACACATCATGCAACAGTTGACTCAAGTGATTGAACAGTTGATTGGGTTGCTGTATCAATCAAAAAAGATTCTGCAGCCGCGGCGCTTTAATCGTCTGCAACGTTGGTTTGGGCATGATTTGAATCATGCCGCACAGCATATCCATTATTATCAACAGTTAGATGTTGTGTTGGAGCGTGCCGATGATTTGGCGCAAAAATTGCAGCTTGAAATACAAAAGTCTCAGGCGCGTTATCAGCAAGTGACAGGATGGCGGGAACAAATGGCGCATGCTGTTGCAGCAGCGCAGCAATTTTTAGAAGAGTATCCTCGATTTGTGCAACATCAACATCCTCTAGATGTCTTTCCTGAGCGCTTATCAAAAAAAATCAACAGCTTAATTACCTTGCAAAGCAGTAATGATATTGCGCTTAGCCAAATGTATTTAAATGAACAGTTGGCTTTTAGTTTGTTGGACCGTTTTAAAGAAGCACAACAAGTGCTGATTCCTGCATGGCAATACCAAGTGCAACACAGTCAGCGTGCTGATGCTGATCACAGTGTACAGCAGCTTGAGGTGAGCCGTGAACGCTTAATTAAAATGTTAAAACGCTCCTTAAAAAAATCATCCCCATCTTAAGTTTGAGGTAGATATGACCGAGATTCAACCCGTAGCCCCAGCACCTCAAGACAGCAAAGCAGCATTTGAACAGCTCAATTTAGCTGAATTAGGTCTCAATACAGCCGATTTCGAGCAGGTCTTGCATGCCCGTCAAGAGCTAGACGACGTGAATCAGCATGTCGTGGCGGAGTATGGCAAAAATATTGCCACCCAAACAGCAACTTACACCGATGAATTGTTGGACTTGGTGAAAAGCAAAGACTTAGATGAAACGGGGCAAAAACTCAATCAAGTCCTGCAAGTCGCACAGGGTCTCAATAGCGCCAACATTTTAAATGCCAATAAAAGTCGTGGTTTTTTGGGTGGATTGATCGATAAATTTAAGGGCAGTAAACAAAGTTTTGAAATGCAGTTTAACAGCACCAAAACACAAATTGAGGGTTTGGTGCAGGAAATTGAAACCGCACAAGCGGGCTTAAAGACCCGCGTGAGCACCTTAGATCAGATGTTTGCCGGCGTCCAAAATGAATATAAGCAGCTGGGGATTTATATCGCAGCAGGTCAGCTGAAACAGCAAGAGCTACAACAGCAGATGCAGCGCTTAACCACAGCAGCGGCTGAGCCAACCACCACACAACAGATTTATGACTTAAATCATGTCATGAATAATTTAGAAAAGCGGGTCAGTGATTTACAGATGCTGCAGCAATCGGCGATGCAAACACTGCCTATGATTCGGATTATTCAAGCCAACAATTTAATGTTGGTCGACAAATTTTATGCCATTAAAAATATCACCCTGCCCGCATGGAAGAATCAAATGAGCTTGGCGGTGTCTTTAAATGAGCAGAAAAACAGTGTGCAGTTGGCCAATGCCATTGATGATGCCACCAATGATTTATTGCGTCGTAATGCAGAGCTGTTACGTCAAAATTCGGTGGATACGGCCCGTGCCAATCAACGCTCAGTGATTGATATTGAAACACTAGAACATGTACAAAATACGCTGATGCATACTGTACAGGATGTGATTGAGATTCAAAAACAAGGCATGCAAAAGCGTGCAGAAGCCACCACACGCTTACGTCGTTTACAAACTGATTTAAATCAATTGGTGATTGAATCGAGCACGACCCCGCAATAATCATGCCTCGAAACTTGAAGGAGACCAGTGTGCCTGCATTTGATCAACCAGTGCATAGTCAAGAATTAGCACAGGGCCTACACGTGCTGCAAAAGCGTCAAAGTCGTTTAAAACTATGGGCATTGCTCAGCAGTACTTTGGCATGCATGAGTATCGTACTGCTGTTTTTTCAGCAGGATATCGTACTCAGCTTCTTTGGTTTGAGCTCAACAGTTCAGTACTTGCATCTGCCGGTTTCAGTACAGGAGATGTTTTTGCATGGTGGCTCACAGCAGAACTATTTCTGGAATCTGCTGCAGTGGCTGGCATGGCTCATGTTAAAAATTGTGGTGTCGTTTATTGGGGCATTTGTACTGATTGCGATACTGAGAAAAATGCCTTATTTCTTGAGAAAATTCCAATCCTTTGTACTGAAGTTTGTGGGCTGGATGATCGCATTTATACTGATTTGGTCAGGTTTAAGCCTTTGGCAACATCAACTACAGCATGAGGATGAAGATCTGAGTCAACAGATCGTCCACTATGAACAGCATATACAAGACAGTGAAATGGCAGCATATCTGCGCCAAAACTCGCTTGATCGGCCAATACACGCCTATTTATTGGCACAAACAGCTTTGCTGCATCGGCCTGTGGATATAAGCGCAGCTCAACCCTATGTGGCTGAATTGGTTCAAGCGGAACGTCAGTCAAGTCAGTTTGCACAATATGGTTTTCAAGCAGAACAGTTGTGGGCAATGCAACAACAACTCTATGGCAAAAGTGTGACAGCGAGTGCACAGGCACTGGAAGTGAAAGTCCAACAGGCCAATAAAATCAGTCAAATCCTACATTGGATGCTTGTGGGCTGTTGTGGATTGCTTGCACTGATCAGTCTGCTGCTGTGGGGCAGTGCGAAATACCTACAACGCCAGCTGAAACAGATTGGCCAACATTTACTCCGGCCTTAACTGAAATGACAAAAAAAGCGTCTGATAGGGCGCTTTTTTTATTGCTGATTTTTAAATCTAAAAAACCGATCAATTAAATAAAAACAAACTGTTTTACCTATTTAATAGTTTGTT
>CAVBYE010000127.1:0-7045 GCA_963599285.1 Bacteroidaceae bacterium
ACATTGTAGCGCTTACAGATCAACTGAGCTTGAGTACCTTTGCCTGCTCCAGGTGGTCCGAGTAAGATAATGCGCATAAAAAAACATCCTCATTTTTAACAATGTATATGACACTTTCAGCCAAAGGGCCGATCAGCATCGAATTTATTTATAAGAAAGCCACAAACAAATGTATTAAACCCGCAAGGAATCCCGTGACGCCGCCTAAGACGATCAAAATCCATTCGTCCTCCTTAAAGGCTGGACGCAATAAGTTTTGAAACTCTTGTGGGGTGAGGTCTCGAATACGCTCGCGGAACATTTCATAGATTTTCTGTGCACGGCTCGCATTAAAGGCTGGGTCGCATACAGGCACCATCGTAATTTCAATTGAACGATCAATCAAGTCTGTCTTGAGTTTTGCGTACTCTTTTGGTCCTAATGACAACTGTAAGGTGGTGCGTACCAGCGGTGTGTCCATAATTTCATTAATATGGCGTTTCACAATGCGGCGCGTGCGATCTTTGCGACTACCATACATCATTTCGGTCATAATTGTTTTTAAGGTGATGAGCTCATCGGTCACAATTTTGGCAAATACGGTGGAGACTTCATCTTGACGCTTCATAAACGCACCTTGAACATTATAGGTGCCCATACGTGGCAGCACCGGTTTAATCCAAGGAAAGCGACGGCTTTGGGTGCGCGTGAAAAATTGCGGATAACGTACCGGATGCGGGTAAGTCGGATTAAATACCATCCAAATGGCAATCCAGTTGGTCAGCAAGCCCCATACCGCTGCCCAAAACGGTACCGTCCAATGCCAAGGCACCACAAACCAAATCACCATTTGCACCAGGCCAAACATTACCCCAATGAGGGCACTGATATGCCAAATGAAATTAATCTCTTTTTGACCGACGGTTAAAAACATCCGGACCATCAGTTTACGGTCGCTTTCCATGCGCCGAACAATCATTTCACGCATGTCCACCAAATTTTCCACATTCATGGTTAACTCAGTGACCAACTCTTTTAAAATATCAGGCAGTTGCTTATGTGCTTGGGCAAAGATTCGGCGTTTAATGGCATAGGGAATGTTTTCCCACAAAATCGGGTTGCGCTCGAGCATGACCTCTTCAATCAGATTCTCTAGATCTTGATCGACCTGATCGCCAATGATTTGCGCCATCTCTTCAGGGTCCATGGCCTGTAAAAACTCTTGTAAGGAGCCTAATTTGGAGAGTGCGTTGTCGGTAATAATCCCGGAGATATGCCCTGCTTTACGTGGCACAATGCCCTGCCAACCGACAGGAATTCGACCTATATGAAAGCCCCAAAACTGCACTGGGAAGAACACCATTTTCAGCGCCATCCACACATGTGCCCAAGTCACAAATGCAGTTACAGGGATGATGCTGAGTACCGCCCAAAAGTCTGGGCGATTTAAAAAAGTAAGCCATAATGCATGGATGTACTCAAGCATGTAAATTTTCCAAATCAGTTTTTAAAAATAGCGTTTTTTCGCCTCTAGCCAAACTGCAACTGACCTTTTAAGCTGCTATATCATAACCACTTTTGAAGTGCTTCGTCACCTGTGTGTGTAAGGAAAATGTAGAATCGCAACACGTGAGCGGATGTCGTGCCCTGATCTTTACACTTGAGTATGCAAAGACTATACCTAAGCCACGTGATGATGAAAAAAAATGCGATTAGCCCGCAAAGCCTTTGAGATAGAGTAGAATAACTCACCTCGTGCCCATTTACCCCCACCCTCACTGATTACATATGAAAAGACACATTCCGCTTAAAAATGCTCAACTTGAACAGCGCATTTTTCGCAATCGCCTTGTGCTTTCTATGGTTATTGTGGGGCTATTTTTGGTGCTGTTGGTTGCACGCTACGCCTATTTACAGCTGTTTCATCACCAAGAATTTCGTACCGCCTCAGAACAAAATCGAATCCGTCTACAACCTTTAGCCCCTGCCCGTGGTTATATTTATGACCGTAATGGGATTTTACTGGCCGACAATTATCCTGTCTTTTCAGCAACCTTAAGCCGCAGTGACGTGCCTGATGTCGCTGATACCCTGAAGCGTCTGACGCCAGTGCTCAACTTAAGTGTAGAAGATTTAGAGGATATTCAAGAACGTTTAAAAACGGTACGTAAAAATGAGCGTGTCACCTTAAAGCTGAATTTGACTGAACAGGATATTGCCCAGTTTAGTGAAATGAAATATTTGTTCCCCGGCGTTCGGGTCGAGACCCAAATGACGCGCTATTATCCTCACGGGGATTTATTTGCCCACGTGATTGGCTATGTTGGACGGATTAATGCTACAGAAAACAAAATTATTGATAAAGATGCTTATGCCGGCAGTAATTTGATTGGCAAAATTGGGGTAGAAAAATCCTATGAGGATGTTCTCCATGGTCAACCCGGTAACGAATCGGTTGAAGCCGATGCCTTTGGTAATGTGCTGCGCCATTTAGGTCGCAGCGAGCCTATTCGCGGTAATGATCTGTATTTATCCCTCGACTACGGTTTACAAGTGGCCGCCACCAAACAGTTGGCTGGACGGCGTGGTGCAATTGTGGCACTTGATCCACGTAGCGGCGAAATTTTAGCCTTAGTTTCAAGCCCAAGTTTTAACCCCAACCTGTTTGTAACCGGGATTAGTCATAGCAACTATTCAGCCTTGCGCGACAATTTAGATCAGCCCTTATATAACCGTGCCTTACAAGGGGTTTATCCACCTGCCTCCACCATTAAGCCAATGCTCGGTTTAGGTGGCTTGCATTATGGTTATGTCAATTGGCAAACGGCCATTTCAGATCCAGGCTACTTCAGCTTACCAGGCGATCGCCATCGCTTCCGTGACCATAAAAAAACTGGTCATGGCAAAGTGAATTTGCATAAAGCCCAAGTGGTGTCCTGCGATACTTACTTTTATCAGTTGTCCTATCGTATGGGCATTGAAAAAATGAATGACTGGATGCGTCAATTTGGTTTTGGCCAACAAACGGGGGTTGATTTACCCAATGAAAGCTCGGGGCTGTACCCAAGTCCGGAATGGAAAATGCGCACCCGCAACACCTCATGGCTCAAAGGTGAAACCATTTCTGTGAGTATTGGCCAAGGGGCATTTACCTCTACCCCACTACAGTTGGCTTTAGCGACTGCTATTGTGGCCAATCAAGGCGGGAAAATTACCCCGCATGTACTTAAAGAAACGCGCGGTGCCAAAGATTTTAAAGTACAACATGGCATCCATGGTCAAATTGACTATAACGGCCAGCCTGAAGATTGGCTTAAAATGCGTGATGCGATGGTGGATGTGATTCGCTCTGGTACAGGTAAGCGCATTAGTCATGGTTTACAATACCAAATTGCAGGCAAGACCGGTACAGCACAGGTCAAAAGTATTGCTCAAGGTAAACGCTACAATGAAGCCTTGTTAAATGAGCGACAACGTGACCATGGTTTATTTGTAGGCTTTGCACCTGCTGATCAACCTGAAATTGCGATTACGGTGGTGCTAGAAAATGGTCGTGGGGGTGGCGCTGCGACAGCACTGGCCCGTCCTATTTTAGACTACTGGTTAGTTGAGCGTAAAACCAATCCTATTGTGCCTGACGGTGCACAAATGACAACCGGCTTAATGACTGCAGGGCTAAAACCTGGCGAATTACCAAGCGCTGCCTTATTGCAGGCCAATCCGAATGCTCAACCAAATTTACAACCACCGCGTGCTGCAAGTCAGCCTTAAAAACACGCTGTAAAGAGATGACCTCATGAAGAATCAATTACGTATTATTGGGGGCGAATGGAAACGTCGCCAATTGGCCTTTGCCAGCATTGACGGCTTACGCCCAACCCCTGATCGTGTACGTGAAACCTTATTTAACTGGCTGATGTGGGACGTTCAAAATGCCCGCGTTTTAGACCTATGTACTGGTTCAGGTGCCTTAAGCTTTGAAGCCCTTTCACGTGGTGCAGCCTCTGTGGTGATGATTGAACCCGACCGCACTCAAGCACAATACCTAAAAGACAATCTTGAATTGCTTCGCGTCAGCTCACAACGTGCCAAGCTAAAAGTCGCTACAGCGCAACAGAGCTTGACGGGTTTAAAAGAACAGTTCGATTTGGTGTTTTTAGATCCGCCCTATAGCTTAGACCTATGGCAAGAATTAGCCCAGTTGGCAGACCCCCTTATTGCTGCGCAAGGTTTGATTTATGTTGAAGCCGATCGTGACTTAGCACAACTACAATTGCCGCAGGGTTGGTCACAGATTAAAGTGACCAAAGCCGGTCAAGTATATGCCGGTCTGTATCAAAAACAGGCTTAAATTTAAAAAAGAGGCAGCTTGCCTCTTTTTTAACGTCTGACGGCAGGAACGTGTAAATTACCACCGCCAATGGCAGGTGGACGAATTGGAGGGGGGGTATGCCCGCCTGAAGGAGGAGGTTTATGACCTTGCTCAGGTGGTGGTTTATGACCACCCGATGGAGGCGGTTTATGGCCCTGCTCTGGCGGTGGTGGTTTATGCCCATGTTCAGGCGGTGGCTGATGGCCATGCTCAGGTGGAGGATGACCACCCGGCGGCGGTGGGGGCACATGTCCATAATCTGGTGGATACATGCCGCCCGGTGGATATGGATAATAATCATCGTCATAATAACTGCTGGCACAGGCGCTTATACCCGCACTCAAACACAGCATCAATAGCATTTTTTTACGCATAATTTTCCCTGTATGTTGTTATTTTCACTCAATTTAAGCTTGCACTTACAGCGGTGTTACTCGGGTCAAATATGGCCTATTCATTGCATTTTGAGATGCTCAAATGGATAAGCTTATCGGGATTTATTCTAATAATTAATTGATTTTAATGTCATTATTAAATTTGTAATTTTCATCTCTATACGGTGACTTGGCTTGATCACATGGCTGTTATTTGGCGTAGGGGCGGTGTGTGCCGGCTTTATTCAAGGTCTGACCGGATTTGCCTTTGGGTTGGTGGCCATGTCATTTTGGGTATGGGTCTTATCTCCGCAACTTGCTGCACCTTTGGTAATTTTTGCCTCGATTTGGGGACATCTGTTGTCTTCCTTCGGAGAGCAAAAACAACGCCCTCAGCTGCCCTTTCGCTTGGTGCTACCCTACATGGTTGCAGGTCTGATGGGGGTACCTTTGGGCACATGGTTGCTGCACAGTATTGATCCACAAAGCTTTAAATGGGTTTTGGGCTGCTTTTTAGTGGTGTGGAGTCCATTAATGCTGTTGAATCCGCAGTGGTCACGGCTGCAACAGGCAGGCAAATGGGCCGATGGCACTGTTGGATTTTTAGGCGGCATTCTCGGTGGTTTAGGCGGATTTAGTGGGGCCTTGCCTTCGGCTTGGGTCATGCTAAAAAATTTAACCAAGGCCGAACAACGCTATATTTTAAGACACTTTAATTTTGCCGTGTTGGTATTGGCTTTACTTAGCTACGTGGTACAAGGTTATTTGGGGCTAGAGCATTTAGGATATTGTATTGTACTGATACTTGCGGTGAGTATACCGGCTATGCTTGGGGCACGCTTGTTTTACCGTATTTCCGAACAACAGTTTAAAATCATCGTGTTGGGTTTATTGTTTATCGCGGGTTGCTTAATGCTCTTGAGTCAACTGTTGAATGGATAAACGGTTAAAATTGATAATCATAAAAAATACGAATCATTTGACCGCGATCATAAGGAAAATTACTTAAATATTCATAACCAACACTGGCACGCGGATCTAAAAAAAATTGCATGCCATAGCCCAATGACAACGCAAAATCCTCCCAATCTACGTGCATAGCTTGGCCGTGTTGCCACTTCTGCTGTACCGCGTTGAGCTGATATGCACTGTTGTTATACAGTCGAAAATGTGCATTACTCAAGATATTATGCTGTAACAGACTAAAGCGTTGTTGTTCCTCCTCTTGCTGCTTGGCCCAGTCTTGTTGCTGTTGCAGTTGAGGTTCAATCCAAGTGATGGGCTGTTCAGCATATACCGTGCCTGCTGCCAGCATCCATATGCCCCATAGTCTGTGCATTGCTTATTTTATCCCCAAACATAGATCGCTTCATGCTATCTATGTTTGTTGGATTTGCCTAGCATTTAAGATTTAAACAAACCTTGCTTTTCAATAAACTGGATAATTTGGCTTAAGCCATCTTCTGTTTTCATATTGGAAAATAAAAACGGTTTCTCGCCGCGCATACGCTTGGCATCTTGATCCATGACCTCTAAATTGGCACCCACCATTGGTGCTAAGTCGGTTTTATTAATGATCAGTAAATCTGACTTGGTAATGCCCGGCCCACCTTTACGTGGAATTTTTTCGCCACCGGCCACATCAATCACATATAAAGTTAAGTCTGACAATTCAGGACTAAAGGTCGCAGCAAGGTTGTCGCCACCACTTTCAATAATAATTAATTCTAAACCGTCAAATTTTTCACATAAATCATCAATGGCTGCCAAGTTAATTGAAGCATCTTCACGAATTGCAGTATGCGGGCAGCCACCGGTCTCTACGCCTACAATTCGTTCTGGGCTCATGGCTTCATGACGAGTTAAAAAGTTGGAATCTTCTTTGGTATAAATGTCATTGGTCACCACGGCCATATTGTATTTATTGCGCAGTGCGCGACACAGATTTAAAGTTAATGCTGTTTTACCTGAACCTACAGGGCCACCAATTCCAACGCGTAATGGAGAACGTTCTGACATGTTTTTTTCCTATGTGCTGCAGCTTAATGTGCAGCGTGTATATAAAGTTAAGAGCGAAATAAACGTGAATATTGTGTTTCATGCGCCATACTGAGCATGGCATATTGTGGTAAGGCGCTGCTGAGCTGCTGATCTTGTAAACTCAGTGCTTTTTCAATGGCCTGTGGAATTAAACCATGCAGATGCCACAGAATACGTTGCCCACTCATTTGACCGAGTGGCACAGTTTTAACCGCGCCTAAGACTTGGTTTTCTAACACGGTAAAGGTGTAAGCCGTCAGGACATCGGCTGCATTTAAAT
>CAVBYE010000128.1:0-6981 GCA_963599285.1 Bacteroidaceae bacterium
ACTGGCCAAAATCATGGCTAAACCTGCGGTGGACCATGACGTGGCTACAGGATATTTAAAGAGCCAAGATAGAACTAGACCACATAGCCCAATGCCTAAACATAAGGACCAGAACCAAGAACTGATTTGAGCATCATTGGCACCCAAGGTTTGTGCGGTTTGAATCACCAAAACCGCAGAAACGCTAATGCCCACCAAACAAGTAATGAAGCCGGCAAAAGCCGCCGGCACAGAAAAATCACGCAGTAAATTTTGCATTGAATTGAGCGAAGTGTTGAAGTTTTAAGCATCATACGCGCTTTTTGCGCATGGCGTTAGCTCAGAGTGTTGAGGTTGCAAGCTTGAGCCCGAAACCACAGAACAACAGTCCTACACTCGCCACGCAGCAGGCGGTAAAACGATAACGATGTGCAAAATAACCTGCCAATTTTGCCCCAGCAAAAATTAATACACTTAGATAGGACATGCTAATACATTGCAAAATCACCGCCAAAGCCGTGAACGTGAGTGCAGGGTAAGGATAAGCAGGATCAACGAATTGCACAAAAAATGACAAGTAAAACAAAATCGCTTTGGGATTTAAAATACTGATGGTCAACGCAGTACGAAATGGGGTGAGCTTTTCAATTTGCTTTTCTGTGCTGTGCGCTGTGTGAGGCGAAGGGGGATGTACCCAAGCCTGCCAAGCGGCGATTAACAACTTAATGCCTAAGTAGCTTAAGTACACCGCGCCAATCACTTTGAGTAGCGTAAATAGCCATGGCAGATGATGCAATAACGAGGCTGCACCCAAGGCGGTCAGGAGAATTAAAATTAAATCTCCCATATATACCCCAAAGGCACTCTGATAACCGACTTTAATGCCGTAGCGTGAAGCCACAGACATGACGTATAACGAGTTTGGCCCCGGCAACAGCACAATTAAGGTGGTGCCAATGATATATGTGGTTAAATCGGTAATGCCTAGCACGTGTTATACCCATAAAAAAGCCGATACAGAGTATATCAATATCGGCTGAGTTTCAGTGTCTAAGCTTTAAACATTAAGCAGGAATTTCAGCTTGAGCTGTGGCTGTTGCCAAAAGTTGATGCAGTTGTTGACGTGCTTTAATAAAGCCATCAATACCGGCTTGTAGCAATTGGCTGGCCATTAAGTCATGCTCAACTTCGCTTTTGAAGCGGCCTTCATCAAGTACCTCCGCTGCGTCGCCAGTTGCTACAGCAGTGTCTGGGACTAAAGCACGTACTACTTCACGTTCTGTTTGCGCTAACTCTTGGAGTAAGTTTGGCGCTACAGTGAGTAAGTCACAGCCTGCCAGACCCAAAACTTGATCAATACTGCGGAAGCTTGCCCCCATGACTTCAGTGCGAATGCCATGTTGTTTGTAGTATTGGTAGATCTGTTTGACTGACAACACCCCCGGATCTTGTTCAATTGGGTAGCTGTCTACGCCTTCAGCTTTTTTATACCAGTCTAAGATACGCCCGACGAAAGGTGAAATTAAGGTCACCTGAGCATCAGCGCAGGCACGTGCTTGGGTTAAACCAAACAACAAGGTTAAATTACAATGAATCCCTTCAGCTTCCAACACACGTGCAGCTTGAATGCCTTCCCAAGTTGAGGCAATTTTAATTAAAATTCGGTCTTGATCAATGCCATATGCTTGATATAACGCCAGTAATTCTTTGGCTTTAGCAATGGTAGCTTCGGTGTCGTAAGATAATGCGGCATCTACTTCAGTTGAAACACGCCCCTCAATCAGTTTTAAAATTTCAACGCCTAATTTGACGGTTAAAATATCAATACTGCGTTCTACTAAAGCATCGTCTTGATAACCTTCTGCACGGGCTTGGGCAAAGGCCGATTCAATCAGCTCAAGGTTTTCCGGTTGCATCGCCGCCGCTGTAATAAGCGATGGATTGGTGGTCGCATCGAGCGGACGTAACGTTGCAATCGCATTTAAATCGCCGCTGTCGGCAACGATGGTGGTGAATTGTTTTAATTGCGTTAAGGCGGTTGCTTTCATTGCTTTAGTTCTTTATTTAATAACCCTGTCCTCATGTTATATAGCAAAGCAGGCACGATTGCCAAGCGCTTATGCTGAGTTTTATTGAAATTAAATTTGATTTTTCCTGTGATTTTGCACGTATTTAATTAAAAATTGTGCAGCAGGTCCCAATGCTTGATCACGTCGCCAGACCAAGTCCATAAAGTAGGTTAATTTCGGGGTGAAATCACGCACAGCGAGCACTTTGAGTTGCTGAGCCAAATGTGGGTTTTCCTCCAGCATTTCCACCGGTAAGATGCCCCAACCCAAGCCTTGTAAAATCAGTCGACAGGCCGAGTCATGGTGGTCGGTATGCCAGGCATGTTTGGCATAACTTAATTCAGGCAGCAATTCGTGCTCACGACTGGCCACCACAATTTGGCGTTGCTGTTGTAATTCGCTTAAGCTGATGTGGGGATTTTGTGCCAAAGCATGCTGATGATGTACCACAGGCACCAAGACTTGTTGTGCCACTTCTACAAACTGTTCACCGCTTTGCAAATGTTCACGTTCAAACATAAATGCCAATTGTGCCTGTCCTGATTTGAGTAAACGTAGGCTGTCTTCTTGTGGCGAATTAAAAATATTGATGTCTAGGCTTGGAAAAGCCTTAGCCAATTGCGCCACATAATGAGGCCACGGCCCATACTGTAATTCTGAAACCACCACAATAGTCAGCTGGGTTTCTAAACCTTGGCTTAAGGCTTTGGCTTGTTGTTGCCATGCCTGCATTTCTACTAAGACATGTAAGGCCTTTTCATACAAGCGCTCTGCGGCAAGGGTGGGTTTGGGTTCACGGCCAACGCGTTCAAATAATTTCAGGTTAAGGTCAATTTCTAAGTTACTGATGGCCATACTCACCGCAGACGGGACTTTGCCTAAGTGCCGTGCAGCTGCGGAAAAAGAGCCATATTCCATAACCGTCTTAAAAATAGTCAATTGTTCTTGGTTTAAGTTCATGTGCTACCTATCAATAAAATTGAAAGAATCTAACTCGATCAATCAAATTTAAACACATATTATGCCGAACAGAGAAATCAATGAGAGTTTAGGACATGGTCTTGTCAAAACGTAGAATTGTGCATGCACTGAGCTACGAAGCCATTTTATTGTTGATCATTGCAGTTGCCTTAAGCCTAATTTTTCATATGCCTTTAGAGGTGACCGGTGGCTTAGGCTTAGCAATGGCAGTGACCTCAGTGCTATGGAACATGCTGTTTAATCACTATTTTGAAAAATTTGAAGCCAAGCATCAACTTAAACGTACCATTAAGGTCAGAATCTTGCATGCCGTGGGCTTTGAAGGTGGCTTAATGTTGGCCACGATTCCCATGGTCGCTTATGCCTTACAGGTCAGCTTATGGCAGGCCATTGTGCTAGATTTGGCGATGACCTTATGTATTTTGGTGTATACCTTTATCTTCCAATGGTGTTATGACCACATTGAAATGCGTTTAGGTCATCAACCTGAGTATCGACATTAAAAAAGGCACCCGATGGGTGCCTTTTTCTATTTTTCGACAATGGCGACTACGCCTTGTCCACCGGCGGCACAAATTGAAATTAAGGCACGGCCGCTGCCTTTTTGATGAATTAATTTGGCTGCAGTGGCCAAGATCCGTCCGCCTGTTGCCGCGAAGGGGTGACCCGCGGCTAAAGAAGAGCCATGTACATTAAGTTTGCTGCGATCAATGCTGCCTAGTGGTGAGGCTAAACCCAAGCGATTTTTACAGAAATTCGGATCTTCCCAGGCTTTTAAAGTCGACAATACTTGTGCCGCAAAGGCTTCATGGATTTCGTAAAAATCAAAATCTTGTAAGCTGAGATTGGCACGTTGCAGCATACGTGGCACCGCATAGGCAGGTGCCATCAGTAAACCTTCTTTTTTATCAATAAAGTCAACTGCAGCGGTCTCACTAAAACTTAAATAGGCCAAGATTTCATGCCCATTGGCCTGTGCCCACGCTTCTGAAGCCAACAACACGCACGAGGCGCCATCGGTTAAAGGGGTAGAATTACCCGCGGTCATGGTGCGTGCATCTCCTTGACCAAAGGCAGGTTTGAGCTTGGCGAGTTTTTCGATGCTAGCATCGGGGCGTAAGTTATTATCACGCGCCAAGCCTAAAAATGGGGTCATGAGGTCATCAAAAAAGCCTGCTTCATAAGCAGCATGCATTTTGTGGTGCGAGCTTGCTGCTAATTCATCTTGCGCTTCACGAGAAATGCCCCATTCTAAGGTGGTGAGTGCTTGATGATCACCCATCGATAAGCCTGTGCGTGGCTCACCGTTACGCGGTGCATCCATTAAGTCTTTAAGATTAATTTTGGCCAAGGCCTGTAAACGTGCTTTGGCTGTTTTGGCAATGTTCAGTTCAAGTAGCGCTTTACGTAGGCCGTCACCGAGGGCAATCGGGGCATCTGATGTCGTGTCAACGCCGCCGGCAATCCCGACCTCAATTTGGCCCAACGCAATTTTATTGGCCACTTGAAAAGCTGCTTGTAGTCCGGTGCCACAGGCTTGCTGTAAATCGTAAGCGGGGGTTTCTGGTGCAAGTTGGGTGTTTAATACACATTCTCGGGTCATGTTAAAGTCACGACTGTGTTTTAACACAGCGCCTGCCGCGACTTCACCTAAGCGTTGGCCTTGCAGTTGGAAACGTGAAACCAAGCCATTTAAGGCAGCAGTCAGCATGTCGATATTACTGGCTTGAAAATATGCGCCATTGGAGCGCGCAAAAGGAATACGGTTACCGCCAAGAATGGCAACGCGGCGAATAGTATTTTGTGTCATGTCATTTATCCTGTAAGGCCAGAGCCCCGTGTCTGTTCTGTAGCAAGGTTGGGTTTGGCATCATATTTTTGTGGCTTTTATGCAGCTTACCATAATCTAAAAGCATAGCGATTGACTATAATGACCGTGTGTTTTTGGCTAAGGTCAAGTCATCAAATTGTAAACTCACGTATCATCGAGGTTAAAAGCATAGATCTTTGGCTAGATAACTGTTTAATATCCTTATAAACAGCATATATTTTTATTTTATATTTGATGTGAGACAATAATTATGACTGATCAATATCAAATCTTTTCAAAATCTCCTATTGGTAAATTTGTCATTAAGAATTTAGGCCTGCCGGCACCGCTGAGTTTAGAGCGCTTTCAGCGTGCTACACCGGTGATCCAAGGGGCGGTGTTATTGGGCGCCGCTGACAATGCGTTATTGAGTGGCGCCATTGCACAGGTATTATCCAATATTCATGCCAATAGTTATGCGGGCAATAATCCAGCATTACAACAAACTGCCGCGCAAGTGGGACTCAGTTTAGGGGTGTTTCATTCAGGCGATAAAGAATCTAAGTTTAAAGCCGCCGTGTTTGATGCCTCGGGCATTGCTCACAGTCAAGATCTCAAGCAGTTATATGCATTTTTTCAACCGATAGTACGTCAAATTTCGCATTCAGGTCGAATTGTTGTGCTGGGCTTACATCCAGATACTGCGCCTAGCGTGTCACATGCAATTGCGCAACGTGCCTTAGAAGGCTTTGTCAAATCTTTAGCCAAAGAGCTGAAAAAAGGCATTACGGCACAGTTGATTTATGTGGACCAAGGGGCAGCAGCACAAATCGAGTCGAGTTTACGCTTTGTCTTGTCACCGCGCTCGGCTTATGTGTCAGGTCAAGTCCTGCGTGTGAGCAAAGCAGAAGTGGTACAAACCGATTGGGAAAAGCCACTTTGGGGCAAAACTGCGGTGGTAACTGGGGCAAGCCGAGGCATTGGTGAGGCCATTGCACAGGTGTTGGCACGTGATGGGGCGCATGTCATTTGTTTGGATGTTCCGCAGCAACAAGCTGATTTAGAACGCGTGGCAGGGAAAATTCAAGGATCGGTATTGGCAGTGGACATTACTGCACAAGATGCTGCTGCACAGATTATACAGGCAACGGCCGATATCGGCTTGGACATTATTGTGCATAACGCAGGGATTACCCGTGATAAAACCATTGCCAATATGAAGCCTGAACTGTGGGATTTAGTCTTGAATATTAACCTCAGTGCGATTGAGAAAATTAATGCAGATCTGTTGGCACAAAATGCATTAAATCAGAACGGACGTATTGTATGCGTGTCCTCTATTTCTGGCATTGCAGGCAACATGGGACAAAGCAATTATGCCACCTCCAAAGCCGGTGTGATTGGCGTGGTCAAGTACACGGCGCCTACATTAAATAAAGGCATCACCATTAATGCAGTTGCCCCAGGCTTTATTGAAACCCAAATGACCGCGGCAATTCCATTTGCGATTCGAGAAGCCGGACGACGTATGAATGCCATGAGTCAAGGCGGACTACCAGTTGATGTTGCCGAGGCAATTGCGTTCTTTGCTTCAACCGCCTCTACTGGCCTCAATGGCAATGTCTTGCGGGTGTGTGGGCAAAGTCTACTCGGCGCTTAATTTCAGTCTTCATCTTGCAGAATCAGGAAACTCTATGCAAACGCTTCATTTTTCTCAGTTGCCTAAGCCATATTCGGCATATCCTAAAATTATTCGGGGTTTATTCAATAAAAAATCTAAGTCAGCTGAACTGCCTGCACTTGAATATGTAGTTGATGAATTACGGGTAGATGCACAACACTTGGCTGACTACAAGGCGGTGACAGGCTTTGCTCAAAACGACACTGTTCCTGCTTTATATTTGGCTGTGCTGTCCCAAAGCCTACAAATGCATATGATGAGTCAGGCACAATTTCCATTTGCTGTGTTGGGATTGGTACATATTCGTAACCAACTCACCCAATACCGTGCCATTCAACACAATGAAACTTTGCAGTTATCTTGCTGTTTTGGCAGTACCGCAGCGCATGAAAAAGGCACCTGTTTTGACTTTATCACCAACGTAAAAGTGGGCGATGAAACCGTCATGCACAGCGTCACCA
>CAVBYE010000129.1:0-6959 GCA_963599285.1 Bacteroidaceae bacterium
GTACGTAACCGTCGTTTACGCAGCATCCGTGAAGGCCGTGCGAAGATCTTAGTTGCAACTGACGTTGCAGCACGTGGTCTTGACGTACCAACAATCTCTCACGTAATTAACTTCGGTCTTCCAATGAAGAACGAAGACTATGTACACCGTATTGGTCGTACAGGTCGTGCGGGCCGTACAGGTAAGGCAATTACATTAGCGACTTACCGTGAACGTGGTAAGATCCGTGCGCTTGAAGACTACTTAGATGCACGTTTAGAAGTATCTGAAATTGAAGGTCTTGAGCCATCTCCACCGCCTGCACGCGGTAGCCGTGATGGTGCTGGCCGTGGTCGTGGTCGTGACGGTGGTCGCGGTGGTCGTGGTGGTTTCGGTGGCGGTCGTCGCTTCGAAGGTGAAGGCAACTTCAAACGTCGTGAAGGCGGTGAAGATCGTCCACGTCGTAGCTACGATGACAAACCACGTGGCGAACGTCCTGCGTTCGGTGGCGAAGATCGTCCACGTCGTGAATTCAACAGCGATCGTCCACGTCGTGAAGGTGGCTTCGGTGACCGTCCACAACGTTCTTTCGAAGATCGTCCACGTCGTGAATTCAACGAAGACCGTCCACGTCGCGAATTTAACAGCGACCGTCCAAAACGTGACTTCGGTGATCGTCCACAACGTTCTTTCGACGACCGTCCAAAGCGTGACTTCGGTGATCGTCCACCACGTCGTGAAGGTGGTTTCGGTGATCGTCCTCGTTTTGACAACAATGATGACAACCGTGGCAACCGCGTAGATTACAAACCACGTCGTGAAGGTTCGTTTGGCGACCGTCCAAAACGTGATTTCGGCGACCGTCCTGCACGTCGTGAAGGTGGCTTCGGTGACCGTCCACAACGTTCGTTCGGTGATGACCGTCCAAAACGTTCATTCGGTGATGACCGTCCAAAACGTTCGTTCGGTGATGACCGTCCACGTACAGAAGGCGGTGACCGCCGTCGCAAGTTTAACGACTAATTGTTAAACTGAACTAAAAAAACCGATGCTTGCATCGGTTTTTTTATGCCTGTGATGTGCCCTTTATGCATTTAAATGTATACTTCATCAAGTTTTTTGCTTGATTGTATTGCGATCGCTCAACGCAGTTGTTCGTTATACAGTTTGAATGATCACAGGAAAAGTGTAATGCCTTATCTCAGCGGTATACTTCTAGTGTGTAATATCGTGCTCTTTTGTTATCGATATACGCTTTAACCGCGCGCAGTGTTGTGAGGTTTTTTCTGCTCACACAAGTTCATTGCTATGTAACAATTTATTGCCCAAAAAAAGTCCCAATCCTTTATAGTAGGCAGGCGCAAAATATGCAGGAATACACCTCAGTATGAATCATCAGCTAGTCCACGAGAACGCTTTAATTGAGGTTAAAAATTTAAGCTTTAAGCGTGGCGATCGCATCATTTATGACAATATCAGTTTAAATATTCAGCGTGGCAAAATCACCGCCATTATGGGGCCATCAGGTACGGGTAAAACCACATTATTACGTTTGATTGGCGGTCAACTGACCCCAGATGCGGGTGATATTTTACTTGAGGGGCAAAACATTGCCCGTATGTCACGTCAGCAGTTATTTCAAGCACGCGCCCGTATGGGAATGCTGTTTCAAAGTGGCGCGCTGTTTACCGACATGAACGTATACGAAAACGTCGCTTTCCCTATTCGTGCACATACTCAACTCCCTGAGCATTTAATTGCCGAATTGGTGGCCTTAAAACTTGAGTCTGTTGGTCTGCGTGGTACAGAAAAGTTCATGCCTTCTGAATTGTCTGGCGGGATGAATCGTCGAGTAGCATTGGCGCGTGCGATTGCACTTGATCCTGATTTAATTATGTACGATGAACCTTTTGCCGGCCAAGATCCGATCGTGATGGGGGTATTAACGCGTTTAATTCGTTCATTACGTGAAGCACTGGATCTGACCACCATTATTGTCTCGCATGATGTAGCAGAAACTTTATCGATTGCCGATTACATCTATGTCGTGGCAGAAGGCAAAGTACAGGGTGAGGGCACACCTGAACAATTACAGGCACATGCCTCACCTTTTGTACGTCAGTTCCTGACGGGTGCAGTTGATGGGCCAGTAGAATATCAATTTAGTCATCAGCCCTATTTGAGTGGTGAGGTAAAAGCATGAATGCCATTGCTGCATTAGGTCGCAGTGTAATTGAGCGTGTGCGCGGCATTGGCGTTGCCAGCTTAATGCTTCTGCAAATTATTTGCTCTTTGCCGACGTGGCTTGGGGTACGTTTATTTGTCTATCAGATGTATCGCGTTGGCTTTATGTCTTTGCTGATTATTGCGGTGTCTGGGTTATTTATTGGCTTGGTGCTGGGTTTACAAGGCTATTCGATTTTGGTCAATGTCGGCTCAGAAGCGATGCTAGGCACCATGGTGTCTTTAACCCTATTGCGTGAGCTTGCGCCTGTGGTGGCAGCGTTGTTATTTGCCGGGCGTGCAGGTTCAGCACTGACCGCAGAAATTGGGCTCATGAAAGCCACAGAGCAGCTGTCGAGCATGGAGATGATTGGTGTTGATCCTTTAAAGCGGATTGTTTCACCACGGCTTTGGGCAGGTATTGTCAGTTTACCCATGTTGTCAGTGATTTTTGCGGCTATTGGGATTATGGGCGGTAAATTGGTTGGGGTCGACTTTTTAGGTGTAGATGAAGGTTCATTCTGGAGTGGGATGCAAAGTAGCGTACGTTTCTATGAAGATGTCTTTCAAGGCACACTGATTAAAAGCTTTGTATTTGCCTTACTGTGTACATGGATTGCCGTGTATCAAGGCTATACCTGTGCACCGACATCTGAAGGTATTGCTACCGCCACCACACGCACTGTGGTGTATTCTTCGCTTTGTGTTTTAGGTTTTGATTTTGTGTTGACTGCGGTCATGTTTGGAGGTGTGTAATGAAATCACGTACAAGTGAATTGGCCGTAGGGATTTTGGTATTGGTATTTGGTATTGCGATGTTCTTTTTGGCCATGAAAGTCAGTGGACTGATGGGCAATAATTTACGTGATACCTATAGCCTGACAGCAGAATTTGACAACGTAAATGGCTTAAAACCACGTGCCAAAGTGACCATGAGTGGCGTGACCATTGGTCGTGTAACTGAGATTACCTTAGACCCAATGACCCGTTTGGCGACTGTACATTTTGATCTAGATGGCAAGCTCACTTCATTTAACACAGAGCAACTGAAAACTGTACAAGCCAATGCGCTCGAAGAGTTGAAGTTCAGCACAGACTATACAGAGGCTACGCCTGAACAACAAAAAGCCATGCAGCAACAACTGATTGCTAACATGAAATCCATTACAAGTATTGATGAAGATGCTTACATCATGGTGGCAACCAATGGCTTATTGGGCGAGAAGTATCTCAAAGTGATTCCGGGTGGTGGTCTCAATTATATCGAACGCGGTGGCAGTATCATCAACACCCAAGGCACGATGGATCTTGAAGATTTAATTAGTAAATTTATTACAGGTGGCGCAAGTAAAGCCCCTGAAACTGAAAGCTCAGCAACTGAAGCTTCATTTGTCACCGAGTAAGCAGAGGAGAGAAAGATGAACACCTTATTCAAAAATACCCTAAGCGCAAGTGTACTCGCAACCCTATTGACAGGGACTGCATTTGCTGCGCCGACTGAAACTCCCCCTGCATTTGTGAAACGTGTGGCTGATGGTTTAGTGACACGTTTAAAAGCGGATCATGCCAAGCTACAGAATAATCCTGCAGCTGTACGTGCCTTGGTTCGCCAAAACTTAGATCCATATATTGATTCACAAGCATTTGTGCGTATTGTAATGGGCACGTATGCACAGCAAAGTACGCCGGCGCAGCGCGCACAATTTGAAAAAAACTTCCGTGAAACCTTAATTGAAAACTATGGCAGTGCTTTAGGTAAATACGGTAACCAAAGCTATAGCATGCGCCCGTATAAAGCCAGCAGCAGTAAAAACCCTGTAGTCACCATTGATTTAAACAACAAGGGCGAAAAAATTCCTGTTTCGTTCCAGTTAAGTGACCATGGATCACAGTGGAAAATTCGTAACATTAACGTTTCAGGTATCGACTTAGGCTTACAATTCCGTAATCAGTTTGCGGCAAACGTGAAGCGTAATGGCAATAATCTTGACAAAGCCATTGCTACCTTTAAGCCAGATGCTGATGCAGCAGTGGAAAAGAAATAAGGCATTGACGTGATTAAAATCGAACAGCAGCAATTGTGGGTCAGCGGCAAAATTGATTTTCATAATGCTGAGCACTACTACCAGCAAGGTTTAGCATGTATTCAACAGCAATCTTTACCTTTGGTGGTGAATCTACGTGATTTGGAGCAGGGCAGTACTGTAGCCTTGGCGGTGCTGGTGCGTTGGTTACGTCAAACCCCACAGGCCAAAGGTTTACACTTTACGGCCGTGCCACAAAAAATGATGAAAATCATTGAGGCCTGTCACTTACAAGATGATTTGATTTTGATCTAAAAAAAAGCACCTTCGGGTGCTTTTTTTGCGCTCATACATGCAGATGCAGGCTGTGATTGAAGTGTGAGATCCGCGTTAAATCCATTTTTTCCAGCGGAAATACACCAATGGCCCCACAAAGAAACCAATAATAATAATGCTCACCACAATAAAACTGGTGGTGCCTTTAGCAAAGGGCAAAACATCGGTATTCATTCCATAGACACTGGCCACCAACATAGGGGGTGCCAACATACTGGGTAAAATCGAGAAGCGACGAATCGTATCATTCTGTTCGGTGTTAATGAAGCCTGAGGTGGTGTCGAGTAGGAAGCGCACTTTTTGGAAAAGAAAGGCATCATGCTCAACCAAAGATCGCACGTCTTCACTGAGCTCTCGAATATCGGCATCGTAAATATGACTGCCCAAGGCCCGTGGTCGTGACAAAAAGGTCAAGACACGGCGTAAGTCGATTAAACACAGTTGTGCTTTACCCAACATATCTTCAAGTTGAGCCAAGCGGGTAATCATGTCATCGAGGTCTAAAATCATTTCACGATGGCGGTTGTTCAGTACTTCGGTGGAATATTTTTCTAAATCCTTATGAACATCTTCAAGAATATCGGCCAATTCGTCTAACTTAGCCTCTAATAAGCCCAACAGCACCCAAGTCGGGTCTTTATAGTCAATTTCATAATCGTTGCGACGTGCACGCGCGCGAAAGGCGCGAAAGGCCACCAGCTTCTCACCGCGTAAGGTAAACAAACGGTCTTTATGTAAAATAAAGGCCACCGTTTGTACGGTTGCGAGAATACTGGAATTTTCTTCAGTTTCACCGTCGAGTTGATTGTTCTTATTTTTCGTTAAGAAGTAAGTACTAATATGCAAGATGCCATCATCATCACGATAAAAACGTGCACTTGAAGAAATGTCTTCAAGTGACTTTAGGGTCGGTAGATTTTGGTCGTAGGCGTCAAGCACCCATTGCTGTTCTTCTTGGGAGGGGGCAATCAAATCCACCCACACCAAGTCAGGATGTAAGTCGAAATCGCCGTTTACAATTGCATCTTCTAAACTACCGCGCTCTGTGGCATAAAAGGCTTCAAGCATTATTCTTTTCCTTTGCGCAGTATTGTGAAACAGATGGGTGTATTTTAGACAAGGATGTCATTAAAACACAGAGATACAAGGTGTTTTTTTGCAAAAACTGTGCGAAGTTTATGCAGTAAACATGACAAGTGGTAAATGGGGGAGATAAAAATGACACATTCGATTGCAGTTTTCTGTGGTTCAGCCCTTGGCACAGAAAAAATTTACCAACAACAGGCTGAATGGGTCGGTCGCACGATTGCCGAGCAAGGTCGAAGCTTGGTCTATGGGGGTGGTCGTTCAGGCTTAATGGGGATTGTCGCAGACAGCGCCCTCGCAGCAGGCGGAGAAGTGATTGGGGTGATTCCCGAGGCCTTAGTGGATCGTGAGTTGGCCCATCCTCAGTTGACGCAATTGCATGTGGTAAAAAACATGCATGAACGTAAAACCCTGATGGCAGATTTATCTGATGCCTTTATTGCGATGCCCGGCGGTGCAGGCACCATGGAAGAAATCTTTGAGCAGTGGACCTGGGCACAATTGGGGATTCATCAAAAGGCCAATGCCTTTTTAAACGTGAATGGTTTTTATGATGATTTGCTCAAATTTATTCATATGACTGCTGAGAAAGGATTCACCCATCAACGTTTCTCTGAGGCCTTAATTGTGTCAGATTCGGTAGTCGAGATCTTAAAACAATTTGACCAATATCAGCCGCCCTTGCCAAAATGGGGCGTCGCAGATCAACAAGCTTTAGTGAAAACCGAATGAACACCATTACCGTAGCAGCCGCCATTATTTTAAATGAACACAATCAATTGCTGCTGGTACGTAAAAAAAATACCGCCTGCTTTATGCAAGTGGGCGGTAAGTTAGAGCCAAATGAAGCGCCTGAAGTGACCATTTTGCGTGAAATTAGCGAAGAAATTGGTACTCAGGCAAAGATCGAACAATTTATTGGTCGTTTTGAAACTCAAACGGCCAATGAACCGGATCATCTATTGGTGTCTTATGTTTACCATGTGAGCTTAGACCAAGCCCCTGAGATTGCTGCGGAAATTGCAGAAATGAAATGGGTGAACTTAGATGATCAAAGCACCAAGCTTGCCCCTTTAACCACCGAAGTGGTAATGCCCTGGGTACATGCTTACTTAAGGCAGGCTGCTGTGCTGTAATCGCATGAAAAGAAGCGCCTACGGGGGCTTTTTTTACGCCTCAGCAGCGGCTAAACAGGCCGCTTGAATGCGCTCACAGCCCAATAAGCGCAGCTGCTGAGCAAGACGATAGATAGAGCTGCCAGTGGTCACCACATCATCTACAATCAATACGCGTTTAAAGCGGGTGTGATTG
>CAVBYE010000130.1:0-6875 GCA_963599285.1 Bacteroidaceae bacterium
CTTTTTGGAAACGACGCTCTAAAGCTGCATCTTTTTCAATAAATTGACGGTATTCGTCTAAGGTGGTTGCACCCACACAGCGCAGCTCACCGCGCGCGAGTGCAGGTTTGAGCATATTGCCGGCATCCATTGCACCATCGCCCTTACCCGCGCCCACAAGCGTATGTAATTCATCAATAAAGAGAATCACCTCACCATCTAGCTTGGCTAAATCTTTGAGTACCGCTTTAAGGCGTTCTTCAAACTCACCGCGGTATTTGGCCCCAGCCAACAGTGAACCTAAGTCAAGCGATAAGACCCGTTTGCCTTTTAAACTCTCAGGCACTTCACCATTGATAATCCGCTGTGCGAGGCCTTCAACAATCGCAGTTTTACCCACACCCGGTTCACCAATGAGCACGGGGTTATTTTTGGTACGACGCGACAACACTTGAATAGTACGGCGGATTTCATCATCACGCCCAATCACAGGGTCGAGTTTACCCGCCAATGCACGTTCAGTTAAATCAATGGTGTATTTATTTAAAGAATCGCGTTGATCTTCATGATTATTGCTCATGACTTTTTCATTGCCTCTAATTTTTTCAATCACTTGGCGTAAAGTAGTACTGTTTACACCGACTTGATTTAAAATGCTTTTGGTCTTACCCACTTCCGCAAGCCCAAGCAGCAACCAATCTGTACTTAAAAATTCATCACCGGCCTTGGTGGCATAGCTGTCGGCCAAAGTTAAAGCCTTCACAGCTTCAGGATTTAAATTAATGTCTGCAGAGGGTGCACTTAAGGTTGGGGCATCATTGAGTGCCTGCTGCAATTGATTCTGCAATTCACGTGGCTGGGCACCGGCTTGCTGCAGAAGACTCAGATTAGATGCCTCTTCAAGCAGGGACACGAGAATATGGATGCCTTCAATTGCAGTATGATCACGGCTCATGGCCAATGACTGTGCATCTGAAAGAGCTTGCTGTAAGCGATTGGTAAATTTTTCAAAACGCATTTTTTGTTCTACCTCACAACAAATTTTGTACTTGATGCCTATATGGGAACTTTTTTGCCATTTTCAAATTATTTTTTATATATTTTTCAAAATGTTAATTTAAAAAAATATATATAACTCTGTATTAATATTGGTCTTGTATTGCCTTTTTCAAGCCATGGCGTTAAATTTTATGCTCATCTCAATATATGCAAATACAGTAAAGCTAATCTTTCGTTTTTGTTGAATTTTTTATAGAAAAATTAAAAACCCTACTTTTTTTAAGACAATTCGATCAAAAAAAAGGCTGATAAATCATCAGCCTTTTCAAGTGCCTATATTTTAAGCAAAATTACTCAGAAACTTCAATAATTTCAAAGTCATGTGTGATTTTAACACCACCATCTGACAACATTTTGCTGGCTGAACAATACTTCTCTGCAGACAGCTCAACTGCCTTGGCAACCTGCTTTTCTTTCACGCCACGACCGCTCACGACAAAGTGTAAATGGATTTGAGTAAACACCGCAGGTACGCTATCTGCACGTTCAGCACGCAACTGACATACAACATCCGTCACATCTTGGCGAGATTTCTTTAAGATGGTCACAATATCAAACGAAGCACAGCCCCCAAGGCCCATAAGGATCAGTTCCATTGGACGTGGGCCACGGTTTTGACCTCCGTAAGCTTCAGCACCATCCATGGTGATGCTATGACCACTTTCTGATTTTGCTTCAAATGCGACGTTATCAATCCACTGAACTGTTGTTTGCATTGCAACTACCTGAAAAAAGCTATAAATTTAGGATGTAACTGTACACTAACATAAATTGAGCTGATACGGAATTTCATCTCTTGGGGTGTGCGCAGTATATTTCATCCATTTTCGGAACTGTGAGCATGACTGCAAATTTTTCACAATTGAGTACAGATGCCTTATCACCAAGTCAACTCCCGGACTCTGTGAAAGCGCTACTTAAACGTGCCTATATTAATCGCTATCCTAAACGCACGACAATTGTCGATGCAGGAAGTGAATCAAAATCTTTATACTTAATTTTAAAGGGGTCAGTGTCTATCATCTTACGTGAAGATGATGAGCGTGAAATTGTGGTTGCTTACTTAAACCCAGGCGACTTCTTTGGGGAAATGGGTTTATTTGAAAATAATCCACAGCGTACTGCTGAAGTGCGTACCCGTGATGTCTGTGAAATTGCGGAAGTGACCTATGAAAACTTCCACGAATTAAGCAAACAGTACCCAGACTTAAGCTATGCAGTATTTGCCCAGTTGGTACGTCGTTTAAAGAACACGACGCGTAAAGTGACTGACTTGGCCTTCATTGACGTGTCGGGTCGTATTGCACGCTGCTTAATCGACTTATCCGCACAACCAGAAGCGATGATCTTGCCAAATGGTCGTCAAATTCGCATTACTCGCCAAGAAATTGGCCGTATTGTGGGCTGTTCCCGTGAAATGGTCGGCCGTGTTTTAAAAACGCTTGAAGAACAAGGCATGATTGAAACAGATGGTAAAGCCATTTTGATTTTTGACGCTTCACTCGAAGAGTCAAAAGCCAATGAAGATGAGTATGACGACGAAGACTAAGCGTTGATCGCAAAAAAAGGCAGGTTTTCCTGCCTTTTTTTGTGCAATTTTGGCCCGTATTTTCTGCAAAACATAGCAAAATTTCGTCTTTTCAACTGTTGCACAAATCGTTTAGGCTAAGGCCACATTCAATAAATAACCATCGCCACCTTATGAAATTCAATCCTTTAAGTGATACAGGTCTGGTACTGCCAGAAATTTGTTTAGGCACCATGACCTTTGGTGAACAAAATACCCTTGAGCAAGCGTTCACTCAGCTGAACTACGCTTTAGAGCGTGGCATTTATTTTTGGGATACGGCAGAAATGTATCCTGTACCGCCTAAACCTGAAACACAAGGTGCAACCGAACGTATTATTGGACAGTGGCTTAAGCAACATGGGGGCCGTGATCAACTGTTTTTAGCCTCTAAAATTGCTGGCCCAGCACAAGGGGGCAGCCATATTCGTGATGGTCAAACCCGCTTTAATGCAGCCGACATTCGCTCAGCTTTAGACGGTAATTTACAACGCCTCAATACCGACTATATTGATTTGTATCAGTTACATTGGCCACAGCGTCCAACCAATTTCTTTGGCAAATTAGGCTATAGCAACCAAGATGCGCTGAATACTCAATCGATTACGCCACTTGAAGAGACCTTGGGCGCATTGCACGATGAGATTCAAAAAGGCCGTATTCGCTACATTGGTTTGTCAAATGAAACACCATGGGGCACCATGAAATTTTTGCATACTGCAGAAAAATTGGGTTTGTCTAAATTTGTCAGCGTGCAAAACCCCTACAACCTGCTCAATCGTAGTTACGAAATCGGCATGGCAGAAATTGCCCGTTATGAAGGTGTGGGCTTATTGGCCTATTCCCCATTGGCCTTTGGCTATTTAAGCGGCAAATTCCGACATGGTGCCCGCCCTGCTGAAGCACGTGTTACCCGTTTTAGCCGCTTTAGCCGTTATAGCAATCCGCAGAGTGAATGGGCAACTGAACAATATGCACAATTGGCAGAAAAACATGGCCTGACCCTCACACAATTGGCTTTAGCCTTTATTAAACAGCAGTTCTTTGTGACCTCAACCATTATTGGTGCAACCAACCTTGATCAGCTCAAAGAAAATATTGATGCCTTTGAGATTGATTTATCTGACGAAATTTTGGCTGAGATTGATGCAATTCATATTCAACAGCCTAATCCTGCACCTTAATCACAACTTAAAGCCTGTTGCACATCAAGCCCAAGTCCATGCGCTTGGGCTTTGATTTATGAAAGTGATGATTTAATTGTTATACGCTCAGCAGACATGAGCGCATAATCTTGAGCCTCCATATAAACATTTGATCCAGCATCACACTGGAAAATTGGCTTCAACCTAATGCCAATCACTATCGCAGTGATCCGCTGAACATGAAAGGTTGTTGGTGTTCCGCTGAGCTTAGATAAAGAGCTGTCTAAATGACTGAAGAGCGATGAAATTCGTCCATTGTTCCACTGTCTAGGTCTATCATGTGGCTATACGGGCGCTTTCATTTATCTTCACCGTGCATGCTCGCCCGTCTTGCATACATGACCTAAATCTCAACACATGCTGCCATGGCAATAAAAAAGGCAACCTAGGTTGCCTTTTCATGCATTGAAGTTATTTTTTACTGCTTTGGTTATATAACACTTGTGCCTTGGCTAAGTTTTTACGCATGGCTTCAGTACGCCCACTGTTTGATGGGTGAGTCGACAAGAAAGTCAAACCTTTGTTGCCACCATCGAGTGCACTCATTTTATTCCATAAGCTAATTGCGGCTTGCGGGTTATAGCCGGCACGGGCCATTAAGTATAAACCGCCTTCATCAGCACGACTTTCTAAATTACGCGAATACGGTAGACCCACACCGACTTGTGCACCTAACTGTGCTGCTGCTGCACCTGCTTGACCCACACCTGCGGCACTTAAACCAACGCCTAAAGCAAGGTCTGTCAGCGCTTGTGCACCGATCTTACTCTTGGCATGTTCTTCGAGTGCATGCACCATTTCGTGGCCCATAATCGCGGCAATTTCAGCATCGGTAAGATTGAGTTTGGTCACAATACCCGTATAGAACACCACTTTACCACCAGGTGCCACGTATGCATTGACCGTATCCGACTTAAGCACCGCGAGCTGCCAATTGAACTTAGTACCGGTTTGATTCAGCTGATCCGCATAAGGGCGTAAATCATTAAAAACACGATTAATGCGGCTATAAGTTGCGGATGAGGTGTCTAATGTATTGTTAGCACGTGCTTCGCTTAGGGTTTTATTAAAACCTTCAGTGGCAGAAAGATTCAATGTTTGTGTATCTGCTCCTGCCATTTCCGCCACGGTCGTACAACCCGATAATGTCAAACAAAGTGCGGTCAATGCACTAAAAGCGATTTTTGTCATTGCCCTTGGCTCCCAAAACGTCATCATGCAATAGCCTGAATTATAAAAAAAATTACTTGCTCTGCCTACGCTTCACCCACACAAGTTAATACGATTTATGTAACTTTACAGCCCCCACTGATACCACAACCAAAACACCAAACAGCCCGCATTTAACCATAAATATACATATTTCAGTCCATCAAGACGCTGAGCAAACTGTTGATCTTTGCGTCGCCACCACAAATAGCCATTTTGCAGCAACATCAGCGGCACCAACACGCATGCCACCATTACCGTCAGCCCAATAAAAATGGGATAGAGTAAATTCGGATCATAGGGCTGAGATTGAATCAACAGCATGGCAATGGTGGGTGCACCGCCCATAGCAAACAATAAAGAATAAAAAATCGTGAGGGAAATGGTATTTTGCATCCTGCATTCCATATTTCATTTATTTTTATTCTAACCAAGTTCAAGCGCTCACCCCGCTCATTTCGACTGCAACTTTAGTCGGGTGAAACTTAAAACCATAAAAAAACCCCTGTGCATAGACAGGGGTTTTTCATTCTCAGCTTAAAGGATTAAGCATCAAATGGATGACGAAGGATAATTGTTTCGTCACGGTCAGGACCAGTTGAAATGATGTCGATTGGACATTCAATTAACTGTTCAAGACGTTTCACATAGTTAATTGCTGCTTGTGGCAATTGATCAAGTGATTTTGCACCGAATGTAGATTCAGTCCAACCTGGCATTGTTTCGTAGATTGGTTTTAACGTTTCGAATGCAAGCGCATCAGAAGAACCTACACAACCAGAATCAGCTGCTTCGTAGCCTACACAGATTTTGATTTCTTCTAAACCGTCAAGCACGTCAAGCTTGGTTAAGCAAATCCCAGACAATGAGTTCACTTCTACAGAACGACGTAGAATTTCAGCATCGAACCAACCACAACGGCGTTGACGACCCGTAGAGGCACCAAATTCAGAACCTACAGTACCTAAGTGTTTACCGATTGCATCACCAACATCGTTCGCAGCATCGTAAACAAGTTCAGTTGGGAACGGACCTGCGCCTACACGTGTTGTGTACGCTTTGGTGATACCCAATACATAGTCAAGGTGCAATGGACCAAGACCAGAACCTGAGCTTACGCCACCAGCTGTTGTATTTGAAGAGGTTACATACGGGTATGTACCGTGGTCAACGTCAAGAAGTGAACCTTGCGCGCCTTCAAACATGATTTTTTCGCCCGCTTTACGGTATTTGTGCAACTCACCTGTTACATCAATCACCATAGGTGCGATCACTTTGCGCCATTCGTCGCACAGTGCAAGTACATCTTCAACTTTAACTGCTTCAACACCGAAGAATTGAGTCAATTGGAAGTTGTGGTATTCAAGCAATTCTTCAAGCTGTGCTTTAAGATGTTCGCCACCACGTACAAGGTCAGCTACACGAATTGCACGACGTGCAACTTTATCTTCGTAAGCAGGACCGATACCACGACCTGTTGTACCAATTTTCGCGTTACCACGTTTAATTTCACGCGCTTGGTCAAGTGCAATGTGGTGTGGCAAAATTAATGGACAGTTTGGTGAAATACGTAGACGTTCACGTACTGGCACGCCTTCTTTTTCAAGAATATCCATCTCTTTGATGAGCGCTTCAGGTGAAAGAACCACACCGTTACCAATTAAGCACAGTACGTTTTCACGTAAAATACCAGATGGAATGAGGTGTAATACAGTTTTCTTACCACCAACGACTAGAGTATGACCCGCGTTATGTCCACCTTGATAACGAACAACCGCAGCCGCTTGATCTGTGAGCAGGTCAACGATTTTACCTTTACCTTCGTCGCCCCATTGGGTACCAAGTACCACAACATT
>CAVBYE010000131.1:0-6864 GCA_963599285.1 Bacteroidaceae bacterium
CACTAAATATTTAGCACGTAAGCTAAATTCTGTTTGGGTGATTCTATTTAAAAAGCGCGCTGTTACCCCATGTTCATCTTGTTCATGTGATAAATATTCCGTATTAAAGTTATAAATTGCACCCCGCTCCGCGGCATTTTTAACCAATAGCGCTTCCATTTTAGGCTGAATTAAATCCACCAATGGGCATGGACTGCCTTTTAAATAGTCACCATGACGCTCATCACCCGTACCCCATGCACTCATGCGGGCAATTTCTTCACCCACTAAACTTGTGGTAATCAGACTCTCGCCCATTTCATGCCACGGCGTCGCAATTTGTTTGACCTGTTCTTCAATACCTAAATCACGCAATACTTCCATCGCACGCTGATTGGTAATATGTGCGCGTGGGCTGTTGGCCAACCAATTAAATTGGGTAAACAATTGCACCTTTACCCCATAGCTGGCCAAAGCCAAGCCAAGAGTCGACCCTGCAGGTCCGGTACCAATCACCAATACGTCGCTATCATAATGCTGTGTCATGTATTTACTTCCTGTTCTGCTGCAGAAAGTGTAAAAAAATCGCCCCCTCATGCAAGATCTATTGCTTTAAACTCTACAACTAGTGCTTTTACTTATACTTAAGGAGCTCTCGCTTGCTATGGAACTGCGCCACTTACGTTACTTTGTGACGATTGCCCAAGAACAAAGTTTTACCAAAGCTGCACAAAAGCTGTTTATTGCTCAACCCTCATTAAGTCAGCAAATGAAAGATTTAGAAGCTGAGGTTGGAGTCAGTCTGTTAGATCGTTCCGCACGGCAGATTCGGCTTACTGAAGAGGGGCAAGCCTTTTTAAAGCATGCCCATGCTGCCTTAGACAGTGCAGCACTCGCGATAGCCTCAGCACGACAAGTCGCACAGCAAAAGACCCAACAATTACATATTGGTTTTCTCAATGTGGCTGAAATTAAAGTCATGCCCCTTATTTTGGCCAAGCTGAAACAGCAAATGCCCAATGTACATATTCACATTCAAAGTGCCAGTTGTTTAGCTCAAATTCAGGCCTTAAAAGCCGCCAAGCTCGATATTGCCTTTACCCGTTATGCACTCGAGCACAATGACTATTGCAACCATTTGCTTTTTAAAGAAGCCGTGTATCTGGTGGTATCCAAAAAATACTATGCACGCCGCTGCATTGCTCGTTCACAGCTACGTGAGCAGCATTTGATTATGTGTGAGCAAAGTGCTTCACCCGTGTTTTATGAAAAGATACAGCAGTGTTTTGCCTTTCAAGATTTAAACCATGCGCAATTGTTATGGGTAACCAATGTATTACAGCATATTAATTTGATTAACTTGGGACTGGGTTTTAGTTTTTTACCCGCATACGCCTTAAAATTCTTAAGTGATGATGTACATCTTGTAGAGACAGATTTTGTCCTGCCTGAATTGGCGCTGTATGCCAACTATCGCCGAGATGCACAGTCAGCAGCCCTACAACTGATTGTTGAAGAGCTGCGATCGTATACGCCCTAAACGTTATTTAGCTGGCATATGTTTTTGAATAAATTGCACAATTTCATCATTTTTCAGCACAATCGCCGCGGTATGGGTGGCATTTTCGACCAAATGCAATTCTACCTCTGTACCCATGAGCTCAAGCTCTTGCGCCAATGCTGCGGTCACAGGATAAGGAACCGCCATATCTAATTTGCCCTGTACAATCATGACAGGAGTTGGAATGGGTTTGGTGGCAGGCTGATTTTCAATGAGGAACTTGGCCACTACCGGATGTTGATCAAAGTCCTCCACCAACGCTGGATAATCGAGAACAGTTGTTCCTGGGTTTTCTTGTACAAAGCTGAGAATATCTTGGGTAAATTGCTGCGACAAATCATCCATACATAAACCGTTGTCACCCGTGGTGCCTTTAGCCGCATCGGTTAGGGCATGAATACGTGGCTTTAACACATCATAGTAGTTAAAGTCGGGCAATTCAGCTTGTACTCCAGTCAATGTGTAAGCTGCATAGGCCAACAGTTCAGCATAGCCTGCTGCCGCACTGCCTGCAGGAAGCTGACCGGCCTGCTCTTGTGCCCATACTTGTGCCAATAAGCCTGGCGCAACCTCTTGAATAATGTAGCCCAAACTTGATGCTGGTGCAGCAGCCACTGCACCTAAATAACTGCGGTCCGGTGCAGCATATTCAGCTGTTGCCAGTGAGGCATGTCCACCTTGTGATTGACCCACGCTCATCCAACTGCCTTCAACTTGGCCAGCATAGCGCTCTTTATAGGCTTTCACGGCATAGCGTGCCGATTGCGCTGCACTTTTAAGGTGTAAATAAGGATGAATTCCCGGTACACCCAAACCCTCATAGTCGGGGGCAACAATCACATAGCCAGCATCTAATAGACTCTTGGCTAAAATACTAAAACGTGGATTCAGGCTATTATGACTTGGTGCACAGTGATCACCGCTGCCGACCGTACCATGTTCCCACACCACTACACGCCAACCGTCCGCAGGGCGTGGGGTTTTAGGCGTCATGACCAATGCTGTTGCGGGTACAGCATTGCCAATCACATTGGGCATCATGTAGCGCATGATTGTGGTTTGATTGGCTTCCGCTAAGCCAGTATGTGCGTAACTAGACTCCCCTAAATAGCTGCCATAGTAGGGATCATCGTCATCATTACACGCGCTGAGAAGTAACAGGCCACTACAACTGAGCGCCAACAGGGTCTTTTTCCATAATGTCATGTTATTGTCCTAATTCATTATTATTGTATTGCGTGTTTAATAAAGCATAAAAAAAAGCATCCGACTAGAATGCTTTTTTAAATCATTGAATTTAAGAAAATTTAAACTAAAATATGCAATATCGATTTATTTTGCAGGCATATGCTTTTCAATAAAGCTGACAATCTCATCGTGCTTTGCCACAATCGCTTGCTCATGATTGGCCTGTTCAACAAGATGGTAGTCCAAAGGCGTGCCTAACAACAGCAGACGATCAGCCACATCTGTGGTGATAAATTCAGGCACGACTTGATCTTGCTGACCTTGAATCAGCATTACTGGGGTTCGAATTTTTTGCGTGCCAATCTGGTTATGGGCAAAGAAATACGCGACATCAGGATTCTGCTCAAAGCCTGGTAATAAGGCTGGATAATTTAACACCGTCAGGCTTGGATTTTCTTTGACGAAGTTTAAAATATCATGCTTAAAGCGGAACTTTAAGCCCTCTAAACATTGGCCATTATCGCCTGTATCCCCACGTGCAGCATCTACAATCTCATGTACCCGTGGATCATAGACCTCATAGTAGTCAAAGTCTGGCGCATAGGCTTGAATACCCGTAATGGCGAAGGTGGCATAAGCAAGGAACTCGGCCATACGTTCAGCTGCTGTGCCATAGGGCACACTTCCTTCTGCTTCTGCAATCAGCAGATCCGCCACCTGATGCGGCACCACATCAGTCAAAACGTAGTCTAGATGAGTCATCGGCGCTGCTGCCACGCTGCCTTTAAAGCGAATATCTTGCTGCGCCTGTTCTGCAGTCGCTAAAGCGGCATGTCCGCCTTGAGATTGACCAATACTCATCCAGTAACCACTGCTTTGGCGTCCATAGCGATTTTTAAAGGCCTCAATGGCAGATAAGGCAGATTGCGCCGCACTTTGAGCATGTAGATAAGGATGCATGCCGGTTTCACCTAGACCTTCGTAATCAGGTGAAATGACCACATAACCTTTGGCCAATAGTTTTTCTGCCAAATAACGAAAATCTTGATCCAACACGCGCTTACTTGGCGCACAACTGTCTGCGCCACCCACCGTTGGATGTTCCCAAACCACGATCCGCCAGCCCTGACGTGGAGTAGGCAGATCAGGGAGCATGACCAAGGCCGATGCCTGTACAGTTTGACCATTTACACCCGGCATTTCATAGCGCATGACTTGAATACTCTGTGCGCCAAAAATATTGTCTTTGTCGTAGCGTGTTTCGCTCACATAATTATAGTAAGTCGGGCCCGATTGATCACTATTACAGGCCGTTAATAACAGTATTGAACTACAGCTCAGAGCAAGCAGGGTCTTCTGCCAAAATTGCATGCGGGTATCCTTATTCCTTGGCTTTTATAAAAGCTTATTAGCATATGATTTGTTATTAAAATTAAAAGTCACGCAAGATACGCGATCCTGTTAGGCCCTCGATAGTAGCATAAACACCACGCTTTCATGCGCATTTCACAGATAAAAAACGGCATTTTTACCCTAAAAAAAAGCACCCTTCAGGGTGCTTTTTGTATCGCAATTAAAATGCAGGTGGTGCCTGCATTAATTGATTCACACTGCCTAAAATCTTCGCTAGGTGTGCCGGAATCACGCTATTATGATCTTCATTTTCCAAGGCAACAAAATGTACTGTTGAGCCTTGAGCACGCATATTTTCAACCAAATGGGCCGTAATGTCGTAGGGAACTGCACTGTCTGCTGTGCCTTGGTAAATATGTACTGGGTAGGCCAAGGGCTGAGTCGCTGGCAGCGTTTTGGCTAAATATGCTTGTACATCAACGTCCTCTGCAAACTTGGTTTGCAAGGCCTGATACTGCTCAAATCCCAGCCCGCGCTGTAGACTTTGCTGTACATCTATCGCAAAATTTTGCCCCACTTGAATGGAACATTCACGTGCAGCCGTTTGTGCCAAATTTACTTTATCGTTTAAGAAAACTTGCGTTAAATCAAAACGTGGATTATCTGCCTGAATCGCATTGGCCACCAAGGCCACAAAGGTATGTAAATTGGCACTGACCTCAATTGCAGCGGCAAAATCTCCTGCTGCAGCCATATGCTTCGCGGCTTCTACCCCATAATGGAAGTTTTCAACCAAATAAGATGCCGGTGCAATCGCCACTCCGCCTTTAAACTGATAAGGACGTTGGTCTGCATATTCACTGACGGCCAAAACAGCATGTCCACCTTGTGACCACCCCACAACGCTCCATTGCTTTGACAACTGCGCATAGTGAGCATAGGCGGCATCTAAAGCTGATAAAATTGAGTTTGCAGCACTTTCAACATGTAAATACGGATGGGCATGTTGCAGATGACCTAATCCTTCATAATCCGGTGCAACCACAGCATAGCCTTGCTGTAATAAGCCCAAGATCAGTGATTTTTCAATTGCAGGTAAAGGCTGATTGGAAGGCGCACATTGATCTGCTACCCCCGTGGTGCCATGTGCCCAGACCACTACTGGCCAACCGCCTACAGGGGCACTACCTTTAGGGGTAAAGACTAAGGCTGTGGCATCAATCATTTGCTGTTGCACCGATGGCATGCGATAGCGCAATACATCATGTTGATTGACCCAAGCGCTTATATCAGCATCAATGGCATAAGGCTGCACAGCAGTGCTAGGCAATGCTGCATCTTTGTCATCATGGCATGCACTTAACAGCAATGTGCTAGCACATAATATCGAAATAAGGCTTATTTTTAACATCTAAATCCTGTGTCTCTTATTATCAAGTCTGTAATGTGATCTCTAGTTTAGGTATTGGATTAATAACTTAAGAAAATTCCAATAAATAACATGACACCTACCCAGCGATTATGCCGGAATGCCCAAAAACACATGCCCGGTTTTTTATCTTTGGTTTTGAACCATTGATAGATAAAATCAGCAGCAATCGCGAGCAATGCCAAGGCGCCAAAAGGCCAGATTAAATCTTCTAAATACAAAGCACCTGCAAATAAACCAAGCGCTAAAGCCTGTAATAAGGCAATGATTTGAATATCATAGCGACCAAATAAAATCGCGGTCGATTTGACCCCAATTTTTAAGTCATATTCACGGTCAGTAATGGCATATTGCGTGTCATAGGCCACCGTCCACGCCAAATTTCCAAAATAGAGTAACCAACAGGTGAGATCTGGAGTCTGCCCTGCTGCGGTATACGACATCGGAATTGCCCATGAAAATGCTGCGCCCAACACCACTTGCGGCAAATGGGTATAACGCTTCATAAACGGATAAACAAAGGCAAGTGCCAAGGCACCAAATGACCAGTAGAACGTTTCAACGGGTAAAAACAACAGCATCAACGCACTAGCAAACACTAAACCCAAAAATACATAAATCGCTTCACGTGCACGAATGACGCCTGTTGCAAGTGGACGGGTTTTGGTGCGCTCAACAGCACCATCGACTTTACGATCAGCAAAGTCGTTAATGGCACAGCCTGCCGCTCGCATAAAAATGGTGCCTAGTACCATCGGAATGAGGATGCTTAAACTTGGGATGCCTTGACTGGCAATCCAAAGTGCCCACATCATTGGCCAAAACACCAATTCTGTGCCAATCGGTTTATCAAAACGGCATAAGTAATAGTATGCGCTGAGGCGTTCACGCCACGTGGTTGCAAGTGCAGTCGACATCAATATTAAACCTGCTGTTTCCTTATAAAATCTTGAAAAGTGGGTAAAAAAGTCTCTTGGACTATCAATTTACAGCCATGCCAAGTATAGCAGCTCTGCCGTGTCCAACCGTCCTCAAGCCAAATGACACGGCGCTCACAATGGGGCGTTGTACGCTGAAATAAAAACCAACCAATGGGCTTTTTGCCAATATGCTGAAAAATCCGCGCTTTTTTTTGCAGACTTAAAATTGGAAAAATACTTTTGGCTTTAACCCAAGGCAAATCACTTGAACCATATAAATATGCTTCACGTACCCACGCAGTATGCTGGTAGGGCATTTTCATCCACTTGGCATCATGAAAACTCAAACGCTGAAAATGCTCAGCCACAGGTTCAACCCGAAATTGCCCCTGCCCTAACTGGGTGAGTTGCTGGGTTAAAGAACCTTGTGCATA
>CAVBYE010000132.1:0-6835 GCA_963599285.1 Bacteroidaceae bacterium
CCCTTTGGTACTGGCATGGATTCAAAAACAAGGTGGACTTGAAGCTGCATTAGATAAACTGCGTGGTCAGGGTTTACAGTCTCAGGTCGAAGACTGGGTCTCTACAGGGCCAGGCGCCAATGCCAATGTACAGCAACAACAGGTACAAAGTTTATTTGATGATGCAGAGGTCGAGCAAATCGCCCAAGACACTCAAGCAGACAAACAAGATATTTACGGTGCGATTTCGCAAGTGTTGCCCGAAATTATTGATTCATTGACCCCACAAGGTGAAAACACCAGTAAACAAGAAGCCAATGATGATATTCAGCAGGTGTTAAATCTGGTGTCAGGCTTGTTTAAACGTTAGTTATTTACCGATCACAAAAAGCCAGTCGTTATGACTGGCTTTTGCATGAGTATTCTGGCGAAATCGAGCAGTTAAGCAGATAAAATCCTGTTAAAAGTCATAGCGCATACCTAGTGAAACACCGGTTGCAGTTTCACCTTGAGCACTTACACCTTGTGCGCTAGATGGTTTATTACTGCGTGCTTGTGACCATGGAGTAAGATTAGATTCATCTTCATTGATCATGGTTGCAATATTGCCATAAATGCGCAGCTTGGGGTCAAAACGATGTTCGAGGCCTAAGGCGATCAGGGTTGCATTGGCATCATTGCTGTCGACATCGCGGTGATAAACATGACCACGGATGTAGTTTTTATCCCGCCATTGATAATCTGCACCCACGCCAAACACATTCGCATCTGCATTCGTGGCTGAACCTTGCTCAGATTGGGTCAACTGATACAATGCGCCAAGCTGCAAGGCAGGGGTAACCTTATAGCCTGCAGCGATTCGGAAGCCATCTCGTTCGCCTCGGCTCACATCTTCTGCGTAATGTTCATAGGCAGCAGCTAGATCAAGTGCGCCTGCTTTATAATTGAGACCTAAGTCATAGGCCTGAGATTTTTCATTGCTTGGATGCTCTGCTGCTGTGCCCAGACTCACCATCGTACCGTCATGGAGGGATAAGCCCGCTTTTGCCACAAATCCACCACCAAAGCGAGGTGATTGATATTCAATGGTATTCGGATTACGTTCATCAAAGCGATGCTGATAGGCACGGGTAATGTTGCGTAGATCACCGACTTGATCACCGAAGAAATTGGCGGGGCCACGTGCAGCTTTAAACGCACTGTCAAAACGTCCCACTTTGACCTGACCAAATTCCCCTTTTAAACCGACAAAAGTATCGCGAGTAGAAAAGTTAACGGAGTCATCTTGGTCTTCCGCACCGCTTGAAAAGTTAACTTGCTGCTCGACTTGGGCAAAGACGTGAAGATCCTCACGCACTTTATGCTCAACTTTAAAACCCAAACGTGATGCATTAGAAGATAAGCTCACTTCATTGTAGGCTTTTCCATCATCTAAATAGTCTAAAGAAACGTGTGCACGGCCATATATGTTCACATCGGCTGCCATGGCCAATGCTGGTGTGAGTAGGGTGGTGCTCATGGCTAAGATACACAGGCTTTTATTCATATTTCGCTCCTAAGTCTGGGGCAGTCGATGATCTACCCGTTATGCGAGCTTAGTATTCATCACAATTAAGACATTCAGATGAAGAAAAGATGACAGTTTTAAGACACTGATCTATAAATAAAAATAGTGAATAAAGGAAGTGTTAGGCAAAAAAAATGGAGCCGAAGCTCCATGTTTTTAAGGCTGCAGTTATAGCGCTGCTTTAATTTTTTCTGCCAAGGCTTGAATTGCTGCTTGGTCACCCATGCTTGCTGCATGCTTACCTAGCTCATGAATAGAACTTGGAATTAAGTGAAAATGTACATGAGGAACAGTTTGACCCGCAGCGCTGCCTGAAAGTTGCATCAGGACAATGCCTTTGGCATCTAAAGCTTTTTCAATGGCTTTGGCAACTTTTTGTACAATTTGAATAGTATAGGCAGCGGCTTCAGGGGGTAGGTCGAGTAACGTTACTGCAGGTGTTTTGGGAATGACTAAAGTGTGACCTTCGGCTTGAGGCATGATGTCCATAAAGGCCAATACGTGTTCGTCTTCATAGACCTTAATTGCAGGCAATTCACCACGCAAAATACGGGCAAAAATGTTTTGGTTGTCGTAAACCATGTGATGTCCTTAACAATCGTGAATTATTTACAGTTTAATGCTTTTTGACGGGCTTTAATCTCGTCAATTAATTGTTGCTCTTTTTCAGAGAATTTAGGTTTATCGGTATGGCAGTTTTTCCCATCAAAACGCGCCTGTTTGTCTGGGTCTTTAAAGCAAAAGCCTTTTGCAGCATAAATAATATCATGGTCATCTTGAAGCTGTTGGCATTGTGCTGCATCGGTCGTTGCCGTGGCATGCGCCGATAACAGGCTGATCATGCCAGCAAAAAGCGCTACGGATAATTTAGACATGCACATTCCCTCAATATTCCCGATGGTTCATTTAGTAATAGCACTTACAGATGCATAAATGATGCAAAACGCTCTGCCAAAGTGTTACTCAATTGTAATTTTATTCCATGATTCGTACATTTTTGCCAATGTAGAGAAATCACTGTCATGATGATGTTGATTACTTGCAGATTGTACCAAACTTTGCGTCTGTGCAATCACTGGTGCGGCTAATTTTGCCTCACGAACCAAATCTAACGCAATACCTGTGTCCTTGGCCAATAAGGGGAGTGCAAAGGTCAGTGGAAATTCACGATTTAAAATGCGCTGTGGCAGGATGCTGCTGGTGACCGTGCTTTGGCCACTTGACGCATTAATACAGGCTAAGGCGCGTTGTAAATCAACGCCGTGTGCTTTCAATGTGCTAAAGCCCTCTACAGCGGCACACAGATGAACTGCCATCAGCATATTGTTCACTGCTTTGACGGCAAAGCCTGCACCTGGTTCACCAACATGTTGAATCAGTTGACCAAAACATTCGATCGCAGGCAAAGCACGTTGAAAGGCATCTGCTTCACCGCCAATCATCACGGTTAAGGTACCTTTTTCGGCGCCAATGGTTTGTCCTGATACTGGGGCATCTAAAAAGTCAACGCCTTGTGTTTTGAGCAGTTGATGTAACGCCCGCGCAGACTCAGGTACACCGCTGGTACAGTCTACCCAAATTGAACCTGCCTTTAAATTGACCCCTTGAATCAGAGTGATCACATCTTGACTGGTGGGTAAGCATGAAAAAATGAGATCGGCCTGTACAGCCTGTTCTAGCGTTACAGCTTGGCTGCCATACTCACGAGCATGTTGCTCAGCCTTAGCAAAATTACGGTTCCAAACCCACACTTGTTCAAATTGTTTAACCAAGTGTGCTGCCATGCGGTAGCCCATTGCACCGAGACCTAAAAATGCAACCGATTGAATCATATACCCTTACTCTGTTCTGTTATAACTGTGTTGATCGTTGTTGTAACCAAGTGGCCAATACCGGCCAAAATTCTTTGGCGGTGTTTTGATTGGACATGATGCCCATATGGCCACCGGGGATCAGAGTAAACGTGACATCAGGACTACTTGTCAATTCTGCTAAGGGCTGAACTGACTGTGCTGCAACGAGCCGATCGCTCAAACCTGCGCCCACCAACAGATTGCAGCGAATATTTTTTAAATCGATAAGCTTATCATTGAGTTGGATATGACCAGATTTAAGCGGATTACGCAGCCATACATTCAACATCATGTCTTGATTGATCCCGCCTGGGTAGTCAATCATATCGTTTAAGTAGGCACCCATGGTGGCATGTTCTTGCACGGCCTGTGGGTCATGTAAGTTCATAAAGAAACGTTTGTGGCTGTTCCACCAGCCTACAGGGTCAATCAATTTAAACACCACGGCGTTGAGTTTGCCTGGCGTTTGAATCAATTTTTTGGGAATTTTACCTTGATCAATGGTTTCGGCGACACGTGGATAACGCTGGATCAGATGATTGAGCTGTTTTAAGAGCTGCCCGTGCCAACCGGCAAGGAAACTGTCAATGGGCGCCCCTAAACTGATTAAATTTTTAACTGATGAGTGCGGCTGATAAGCGGTATATAATGAGGCAAATAACCCGCCCATACTCCAACCATGTAAGGAAATCTCATCGCTGTTGGCATGTTGACGGATCACATCGATGGCATGCGGCAGCACATCATCTAAAAAACTCATAAAATTCAGCTGTTGATGACTGTAATTTAAACGCCCCCAATCCAATAAATACACCTCAAAGCCTTGTTGTTGGAAATAATTCACCAAAGAACGATACGGATATAAATCGTAAATGGAAACGGTCACTGCCAAAGGGGGCACAAAGACAAGCGGTTCTCGGTACTGACGCTGATCAGCCGGATAATGGCGAATTTTGGCATACTTATAGGTATCAATGACATGATAAGGGGTACTTTGCGACAGCACTAAAGAGGTACCCCGAAACACTCGAGTCGATAGGTTTTTAAGCTTATCTGTTTGATTTTTCAGACTGAATTTGAGTGTTTTCATAAGGACTAACGAAGATGAGTAGACAGATTTGGATGAACTCTAAGCGATCATTGTATATTTTACCTTGACCTTAAAGATACTAGACGCTCAAAATATTGGCAATTATTTACAAAGGCAGTTTTCGAACTGAAGTTAACAGAAATGAGCCAACAAGACGACATCATCGAATATCAATTAGACACTTTAGCGATTCGCACCGGTCACACACGTACTGCTGAGGGTGAGCACAGTGAGCCCATTTTCCTGACCTCATCATTTGTCTGTGACAGTGCAGCAGATGCTGCCGCAAAATTCTCAGGAGAAATCGAGGGAAATACTTATTCACGCTATACCAACCCTACGGTACAAGCCTTTGAAAAGCGTCTTGCGGTACTTGATGGTGCAGAAGCTGCTGTAGCAACCAGTTCGGGGATGGCGGGTGTACATGCCATTACCTTGGCGTATTTAAAAGCGGGCGATCATGTGGTGTGTTCACGCGCCGTGTTTGGTTCAATTATTTCACTGTTCGAAAAATATGTCATCAAATTTGGCGTGGATGTGACCTTCGTTGACTTAGAGGACGTGGCAGCTTGGGAACAGGCGATTCGTCCCAATACGCGTTTATTGTTTATTGAAACGCCATCAAATCCATTGGCACAAGTTGGTGATTTAAAAGCGATTGCCGATATTGCACATGCGCATGGTGCTTTGTTTGCAGTGGATAACACCTTCTGTACCCCAATTTTACAGCAACCGATTAAATTTGGTGCTGACCTCGTGATTTATTCATCAACGAAATACATTGATGGTCAAGGTCGTGCACTAGGCGGCGCTGTGGTTGGCACAGCCAAGTTAATGGAAGAAATTACGGGTGTGATTCGCACACTAGGTAACTCCTTAAGCCCATTTAACGCGTGGATTTTCTTGAAAGGTCTTGAAACCTTAAGCTTACGTATGAAAGCCCATTGTGCAAGTGCACAAAAGTTAGCAGAATGGTTAGATGCACATCCAAATGTGGAACGTGTTTACTATGCAGGTTTACCGCATCATCCTGGGCATGAATTGGCGAAACAGCAACAATCAGGCTTTGGTGGCGTGGTGTCGTTTGTAGCCAAAGGTGGACGTGAAGGTGCATGGAGCGTGATTGACCAGACTCGCTTCTTATCTATTACCAGTAACTTAGGTGATGTCAAAACCACCATCACACATCCGGCAACCACCTCACATGGTCGTATGTCTGCTGAAGCGAAACAAGCGGCAGGCATTAGTGAAGGTCTAATTCGTGTGTCTGTGGGCTTAGAAGATATTGACGATATCATTGGCGATCTTCGCCGTGGTCTCGACTTGCTTTAAGGATAGGCGTTTGTAGCAGCTTGTTGTAATTTTGATAGCCACAATTGCAGGGAGCTGCTATAAGACAGCTAGGTTTTAAATTTTATGTTCGGAGAATTTGAATGAACATTAACATGTTAATGCAGCAAGCACAGCGCATGCAAAAAGAAGTGGAAAACAACATTAAAAAGGCCAAAGAAGAATTGGCACAAATGGAAGTTCACGCAGAAGCAGGCGGTGGTTTAGTGAAAGTGACCATGACTTGCCGTAATGTGGTGAAACGCATTGAAATCAATCCTGAATTGCTACAAGACGATGCAGATATGATTGAAGATCTCATTGCGGCTGCAATGAACGATGCAGCACGTCAAGCAGAAACGATTTCTGAAGAGAAAATGAAGTCTGCCAACTCAGGTATGGGTCTACCGCCAGGTTTAGCGGGTCTATTCTAAGGAATACGCAATGTTTAGTGATCGTTTTGATCAGCTGGTACAGGCATTGCGTGTTTTGCCAAGCGTTGGGCCAAAATCGGCTCAACGTATGGCACTGCATTTAATGCTTAAAAATCGTCAAGGGGCTTATGCCTTAGCCAATGCCTTAAACGAAGCCAGTCAGTATTTACATGAATGTTCGGTTTGTCGTTCCTTAACAGAAGATGAGGTATGTGATATCTGCCAAGCTTTTGATCGCGACGGAGAGCTGTTATGCGTAGTGGAATCACCTGCAGATGTGATGGCGATTGAACAAAGCGGCAGTTTTAAGGGCAAGTATCATGTGCTTGGTGGGCATTTATCACCTTTAGATGGCATAGGGCCTGAAGAAATTGGTATTCCTTATTTAGTACAACGCCTCAGCCAAGGTCAAATCCGTGAAGTGATTTTAGCGACCAATGCAACAGTAGAAGGTCAAGCCACGGCACATTATGTGGTTGAAGCCACTAAACATCTACCCGTACAGATGACGCGAATTGCTCAGGGTGTGCCTCAAGGCGGTGAGCTTGAATATGTAGATAGCCATACCTTAAGCCAAGCTGTG
>CAVBYE010000133.1:0-6825 GCA_963599285.1 Bacteroidaceae bacterium
GTGGTATACAGCTCTAACGGACCTGAATTGCTGCTGATCGCAGTTTCACCTTCGTGCTCTTCTTCAGTCTCTTCAGCAGGGGTTTCATCTTTACGTGCACCGTGTGACAGATATTGCGTGAGCGTCAAACGGTTAATTTGATGGCGCTTCAATAAATATACGGCAAAAGAATCACGCTCTGAGTACATCGCCACCAAAATATCGGCGCCTTCTACCGTACGATCGCCACCACTCGACTGCACATGGAAAATCGCACGCTGCAAAATACGGTCAAAGCTCTCAGTTGGATGTGGAGCCTGCTCTGAATTGTCGCCAAGTTTAGGGGTATGTTGTTCTACATATTCTTCTAATTCTTTGCGTAGCACAATAATGTCTGCGCCACATGCTTTTAAAGCGGTGACGGCAGAATCGTTATCAAGTAATGCCAGTAATAAATGTTCAACTGTTAAAAACTCGTGGCGCTTTTGACGAGCCATGCTAACAGCCAAACGTAAAGATACTTCTAATTGACGACTGAGCATGTAATCCCCTTAATTTTTTGGCTCAATCTGGCAAAGTAATGGATGTCCTTGCGATCGAGCGTAATTATTGACTTGGTTTGCCTTGGTTTCCGCAATGTCTCGCGGATACACGCCAGCAATACCTTTTCCTTCATAATGTACTGTTAACATTACTTGAGTTGCTTGGTCAAGATTCATTGCAAAGTATTGTTGTAAAATTTCGATTACAAACTCCATTGGGGTGTAATCATCGTTCATTAAAACAACAGCATACAGCGGTGGACGCTTTAATTGTGGGGGGGCTGTTTGTACACTCACATCCCCGTCATCTTCATGCGAGACGTCGCTGAGGCGTGGCTCAAGATGCCAATCGACTAGACCTGATTGCTGAAATGTATGCTTCATGGCATTTAAACAAAGATGACGTTGATAAGTTCGCATAAAATTAAGATTCACCGTTAGTTAGCATTGGCTTCTGCTTGTGGAATTTCCGATACGAATGCAGAAGGTGATTGAACCGATTGACCACGTGACCAACTAAAACGCTTAGTCACCGGTGTACTACCCGTTAAACGTACTTCAATAAATTGAGGGGTAAAGCCTTTAGGCATTGTCCAACGTCCTGTTAAACGTTGGTAGCTGTCGAAGTTAAACTTGTTGTCTTCAAGTGGAATCGCGAGCACCTCTGTGCCTTGAATCAGCTGCAGCTCCACTTGACCTGAAACACGGCGGTTATTTGGACTCACCTGAATCAAATCGATTTGATATTCGTAAGCATTTTCAGGCAGTGGCTTAATGCCTAAGTTTTGAACCGTTAAGCTCAGACCACCGCGCTGCTTTAAAACATCACGATAGATTGCACTCATGGCCTCAACTTGCTGCTGATTGACTTTGGCTTGATTCAATGCTTCGTATAAATCATTCGAGTTGGTTACAGCCACATCACGCTCTTGAATGGCTGTATTTAAACTTTTGTTCAGTGATTCTAAATTGAGTTTCTGCTTTTGGACAACATCAACCAACTGTTCTGCATCTGCATCATAGCCAGTGACGGTTAAGCCTTGACGGTGGCCAATGGAATAGCTGAGCAAACCACTTCCGAACACCAAAATAGCAGCACCAATTGCCAGTGGCCAGTGCCCTTGTAAATATGGTTTTTTTTCTGTTTTAGTTGTTGAATCCGTGTCTTGCATCGTCGTCTCTTATTGAATTGCAAACTGAACACACACATTTAAGCGCCAAGTTAAATGTGTGTGAAGGGCGAAAAGGAATTATGGCAGTAAACCAATACCGGCTAAACCTGCATTTTCCGCAAAGCCAAACATTAAGTTCATATTTTGTACCGCTTGACCTGCTGCACCTTTGACCAAGTTGTCTTGCGCCACCAAAATAATCAGTTTTTTCGGTTGTGGGCGATACAAGGCAATACGTAATTGGTTTGCACCACGTACCGAACGTGTCTCGGGTGAACTGCCTGCAGGCATGACATCCACAAATTGTTCGTTGGCATAGAACTGTTCATATAAAGCTTGTAAGTCAGCTGCTTGGCCTGCTTCAGTTAAATCGACATAAATCGTACTGAGCATACCACGAATCATAGGTACCAAATGCGGCACAAACACAAGATGATCAAACACACCGTTTTGGCCTGAAATCTGCTCTAAAGCCTCTACAATTTCAGGGTGGTGACGATGGCCTGCTACGCCATATGCTTTAAAGTTGTCCGCATTTTCTGAATAAATCATGCCCAGACTGGCTTTGCGACCTGCACCTGAAACACCTGATTTAGCATCAATAATAATACTACTTGGATCCACTAAGCTGTCTTGCGCTTTCAATACCGGCGCTAAACCTAATTGGACTGTAGTCGGATAACAGCCTGGGTTACCAATGACATTCGCAGTTTGGATTTTTTCACGATTCAGTTCAGATAAACCATACACAGACGCTTTTAAAATTTCAGGACACGCATGTTCAAGCCCATACCATTTTTCAAATTGTTCTAGATTTTGTAAACGGAAATCTGCCGCTAAATCTACTACTTTGGTATTTGCAGCTACAAGCGCTGCAGCATGCTGCATCGCCACCCCATGTGGCGTAGCAAAGAATACTACATCACATTGTTTTAATTGCTGAATATCTAAGTCTGAATAGCATAAATCTGTATGACCACGTAGACTTGGGAACATATCGTCTACACGGCGACCTGCCTCAGTACGTGAGGTTAATACCGTAACTTGAACATTTGGATGACGTAACAAAAGACGCAACAATTCAACGCCTGTATACCCTGTTCCACCCACAATTCCGACAGTAATCACGTGCACGACCTCAATTTATAAAGTTGGTTTCAATCACGCCATAGTATGACAGGAAGTTCACGTATACTAAACAGTTTACAGTCGCTTTACTGCGCAAATTCACATCTTTAGCACCAAACACAACTATATTGCACACCAGCCAGCAGCGGGTACAGCCACTTGAGTCTGCCACAGCTCGCTGGCATATTCTTGCTGACGCTTAAACTCATCATAATCTGGGGCAACGCACAAAAACAGATCTCGGCCTTGCGGGCCACCCAAATTACAGGCAAAACAGCCCAACGGCGCCGTGCTAATTTGTTCCACAATCTGACCTTGTTTGACCCGTAAAACACGTTGACCTAATGCATCTGCCACCCAAATTGCCCCCTCAGCATCTAAGACGGATGCACCATCAGCAGCAACTTTACAGCCTGTAAGGTAGTCTGTCAGATGCGGACTTTGCACTAAGTCAGCAAACACGGCCCAATCTTGACGTGCTGATAAATGACCTTGCGCATCCAGATCAAATGCAGAAATTCGGTTGCCAAAGGTTTCGTTGACCCATAAACGCTGTTGCTCAAGACAAATGGCCATTCCATTGGGAAAATATAAATCCTCTGCCACAACATGTACGCTGCGATCAGGATCAATACGCAATAAATTTGCCGTTTGAAACGCAGCACCTTGCATCAGGTCAAAGCCAAAATTGCCAACCCATGCCCGGCCCAATGCATCCACCAACAAGTCATTACAATGCCCAGCGACATAAGCTGACAAATCTGCATATTCCTCTAATTGCTGCTCATGGTAACGCAACAAGAGCCGATCTTTCATGGAGACGATTAATAAACTGCCATCCGGCAACCAACCTAATCCCGAGGGTTGCTGTGCCACAGTGACCTCAGTTTCAATTTCGCCATCCAAACCGATACTAAACACGGCATGTTGATAGAAATCAGACACCCACAGGCGATTTTGATACCAACGCGGTGACTCTAAGAAACAAAACCCAGTGGCAAGTGGACGTAACTGTGACATGACTCTCTCTTCTTGTTGTTGTTTGGGTTTTAAATTATCGGTTCATGCCGAGGGATTCAACTTGAATATGTATACCAAGCGTCTAAACAATACTGCTTTAACTCACGGCGATGCTGGCTTAAATGTGGATCATGTATGGCCACAAGTGCCCAAAAATCTGCACTGTGATTGAAATGAATGGTATGCGCTAATTCATGGATGATGACATAACGTACCAAATCCAAAGGACACAGGACTAAGGCACTATTGAGCATAATCTGTTGATGTTGACTGCAACTGCCCCACCGGGTTTTCACCTGACGCACGCTACAGCTCTGATAAGGCAGCTTCAGCGCTTGACTGACCTGTTGTAAATAAGTTGGTAAATGCTGCTTGGCATAAGCCAAAATAAAGCTCTGCAAATAGGCTTGTGGTGAGCGATCACTTACATAGAGGCACTGCTGATTGAGATCGAAAATAAAGTTATTTTTTTGAAGTTGATAAATAATGCTGATGGGCTGTTGCTGATTAAAGAGCTGTAGTTGTGTAGGCAGGCTATGTTGAATTTTCGTTTGCTGTTGCTGCCAAGTCTCCCTTAACCATGTTTCTGATTGGGCAATAAACTGTTGAATTTGTCGTTGCGTAGCAAATATCGGTGCAGTTAAGCGAATTTTTTGACCATCAATTGATAATTTAAATTGCAGTGCACGTCTATGGCGTTGCACCTGAATCGCTGGAAGACCCTTAAATTGCATAACAGACCCAAGATTCGAGCTGAATCTCTATCAGTCGAGATTCAGCCCAATGTACTTAAACTGCGGTACGTTCTTCAATACCATGATCGGTTGCAACCACCGCAACGTCCGCTTTATTTAAAGCGAAGATGCCGTTACAAACTACACCCGGAATATCATTGATGGTCTTTTCAAGCTCCAATGCATTAAGAATATTTAGGTTATAGACGTCTAAAATAACGTTGCCGTTGTCGGTGATTACACCTTCGCGATACACCGGATCACCGCCTAATGTCACCAATTTACGTGCTACAGCAGAGCGTGCCATTGGAATCACCTCAACCGGTAAAGCAAATTCACGACCAAGCTGTTCTACCCATTTTGAATCATCAACGATACACACGAATTTTTTAGCAATTGATGCCACAATTTTTTCACGCGTTAAGGCTGCACCGCCACCTTTGATCATGTGTAGATTACGGTCAATTTCATCCGCACCATCTACATATGCATCTAAGCTTGCCACTGAGTTCATGTCGACCACTTCAATGCCTAATTTACGTAGACGCTCAGCTGTTGCTTCTGAACTTGAAACCGCCGCTTCAAGTTGTAATTCTGGTAATAATTCGATTAAGAAGTTAACGGTACTGCCGGTACCTACGCCTAAAATACCGCCTTTCGGTAAATGCTTTAACGCTGCTTTTGCAGCCGCTTGTTTCTTTTCATCTTGGGTAGTATAGAGGCTCATGGCTTCACTCGACTATTTTTTGCGCTTTGTTGTTGATATTTCAGCCCAAAGCGACAGGGGTTTGTTACAATGAGCCCCTATTTTAAACTGTTAGATGGAAAATTAACATGCTGTCTCGTTTGGTTCGACAAATTTTACAAGCAACGGTGTACGATGTTGCAATCGAAACCCCACTCGAAGCAGCGCCACGAATTAGTGAGAAGCTAAACAATAACATTCGCTTTAAACGCGAAGACTTACAACCGGTTTTTTCTTTTAAGCTACGCGGTGCTTATAACCGTATTAGTCAATTACCGAAAACACAGTTGGAACGTGGCGTCATCACCGCTTCAGCAGGTAACCATGCACAAGGTGTGGCCCTGTCTGGTCAGAAGTTAGGTATTCGCGCCATTATTGTGATGCCGAAAACCACACCTGATATTAAAGTCCAAGCAGTAAAACGCTTAGGTGGTGAAGTGGTGTTACATGGTGATTCATTCGATATTGCCAACAAATATGCCATTGCCCGTGCAGCTGAAGAAGGCATGACCTTTATTCCGCCGTATGATGATGAACTGGTCATGGCCGGTCAAGGCACCATTGGCAATGAAATTCTACGTCAATGGCGTGATGTTGATTATGTATTTGTTGCTGTAGGCGGTGGTGGCCTGATTGCTGGTGTTGCCGCATATTTAGGTGATGTTGCCCCACATGTTAAAGTGATTCCAGTCGAATATGATGAATCAGCCTGCCTCAAAGCAGCACTTGAATGTGGTGAACGTGTGATTTTACCGTCTGTCGGACTGTTTGCAGATGGAACCGCTGTGGCACAAATTGGCGAAAAGCCATTTGATGTGATTCGCCTACAAAAATCAGATAACTCAGGTCCAATCGTGGAGCCTGACGTCGTGTTAGTCAACACAGACGAAATCTGTGCAGCAGTGAAAGATACCTTTGATGAATGCCGCAGCATTGTTGAACCTTCTGGTGCTATGGCCTTGGCAGGGATTAAAAAGTACGTGGCTGAACATGGTTTAACTGGCAAAAACATCGTCTCGATTGTGTGTGGCGCCAACATGAACTTCGACCGCTTACGCTATATTGCTGAACGTACCGAACTCGGTGAACGTCGTGAAGCAATTTTTGCAGTCACTATTCCAGAAGAAAAGGGTTCATTCTTAAAATTCTGCCGTGCCTTACAAGGTCGTAACATCACTGAATTTAACTACCGTGCCAGTGGTGCAACCGCAGCACAAGTCTTTGTGGGTATTAGCTTAAAAGGTGGCGAACAAGAGCGTCACGACATTTATGCAGCCCTACAAACACATTATGATGTCGATGACTTGTCTGACGATGAAGTGGCGAAGCTGCATATCCGCTACTTAATTGGCGGTCATGCAGATCTAGCCAACGAGCGCTTATTCCGTGTGGAATTCCCTGAGCGTCCAGGTGCATTACTCACCTTCTTAGAGCGTCTTGGACCAACCCACAACATTACCCTGTTCCACTACCGTAACCACGGCGCTGCGGAAGGGCGTGTCTTG
>CAVBYE010000134.1:0-6689 GCA_963599285.1 Bacteroidaceae bacterium
AAACATTGTGGGTGGTACGGAAAATGTACGTGTCATTGCAGAACAAATTCATGCAAATCAACCTGTAGTGATTTATGTGGATGGTTACGCAGACCGTTTAGGTAAGGCAAGCTATAATAAGCGTCTTTCAGAACAACGTGCACATACTGTGACCCAATTGTTACAGCAGTACGGTGTAGATGGCAGCAAAATCCAATTTGGTGGTTTAGGCAGCACAGAGCAATTTAAACAATGTCCAGCGGGTCCAAAAACACCAAGCTTAGTTCAGTGTTTAGAAGATAACCGCCGTGTTAAAGTGTCTTGGTAATCTGATCAAAGACTAAACTGAAAAGGCTCCTTCGGGAGCCTTTTCGACTATTTGCTAATAGGGATGAGCTGAGCTTTTGATTAGCATAGATGTGGATTTTATTTAAAATTCATAGGGTTCAAAGGCATGGAATTACGCCATCTCAAATACTTTATAACCGTCGCAGAACAACAAAGCTTTACTAAAGCGGCCGAAAAACTTTTTATTGCACAGCCTCCTTTAAGTCGCCAAATCCAAAATTTAGAAAATGAATTTGGGATATTATTATTTGAACGTGGCAGTCGACCACTCAAAATGACAGAAGCGGGTCAATTCTTTTATCACCAAGCGATCAAGTTACTTGAAAAGGCCGAAGAGGTTAAATCACTGACCAAACGGATGGGACTTGTAGAACGCACAGTGAGGATTGGCTTTGTTGGTTCATTGTTGTATGGGTATCTATCACGTATTGTGTATTTATATCGTCAGCGTTATCCAAAACTCAAAGTCGAGCTGATTGAAATGACCACAACACATCAAATCCCTGCTTTAAAAGCCGGTCAAATTGATGTGGGTTTTGGGCGATTGCGAGTTTCAGATCCAGAAATTAATCGCATTTTATTGCGTAAAGAACGTTTGATGTTGGCTGTACATGCGAGCCATCCGTTTGCACAGAAAAAAAATGGTGTCTATTTGGCTGATTTGCTTGAACAAGCAATTTTTTTATATCCTAATCATACCAAACCCAATTTTTCGACCCAAATTCGTAATTTGTTCTCCGAATACAGTTTAGAACCCAAAAATTTGCATGAAGTGCGTGAAATTCAGTTGGCTTTAGGCTTAGTGGCAGCAGGTGAGGGGGTATGTATTGTTCCTGAAAGTGCACGTACCCTACAGCTGATGCATTTGCACTACATTTCTATTTTAGATGAAAATGCGGTCAGCCCTGTGTTTATGGCGACACGATGTATGGATGAGCGTGAAGATATTCGTTCACTGTTTGATTGTATTTATCAAGTTTATGATTTAGAAGCCATTCAGTATGATCGTGCCTCGTTTTAATGCAAAGCGAACAAGAACCATAGCCGAATTTAATGCATGGGATGCTGGCTGACATCTTGCCATAAAGTATTCACAGATTCGCGCTGGGTTAAATTGAGTTTCATTAAGAAAATTTTTTGCTGATGATAAATTAGTGCAGGATCACAAATTTTCAGCTTACCTTGGCTTAATTCAGTGGTGATGGTCAGCTGTGGTAGCCAGGCGACGCCTCGACCTTGCAAAACCAAATCTTTGATATTATTGGCATGATCGGTTTCATACATCAACTGATAGTTGAGTTGGTGCTGTTGTAAAATTTGACTGACCAATTGCTGTAAATAGGCTTTAGGGCTATAGCTGATTAATGGGAATTTCTGAGTCAGATTAAATTTACACTGGTCATTTTCATCGGGTACACAGACAGGAAGAATATCAGTTTGTCCAATTTCAATATAACTGAACAGGCCATGGCTAAGACTGTCGAGTAAACTCTGATCGGCATAACACAGCATAAAATCACAATCGCCTTGTTTGAGCAATTGCATGCCTTCATAGACGTTGGTGGCTTGCATCTCGATTTTAAAATGATGAATCGTATTAGAAAAACATTGTAGAAAGTGTGAAAAGAACAGAGAGGTTAAGGAATGTGCCACGCAAAATCGAATAGAGAGATGGTTTTCCTGTTGCATATTGTGTAATAAGTCGAGCGTTTCTTTGAGTTGTTTGGCGATATTTTTAGCGGTATTGAGTAAAACGAGACCGGGCTCAGTAAATATCACATCTTTATGATGTCGCACTAAAATGGCGTAGCCCAATTGCTGCTCTAAGTGTTGAATTCTACGGCTAAAAGCAGGCTGGCTGACACAGCGTAACGCAGCTGCACGAGACAGCGAACCTGTTTGTTCAAGCGCAATTAAATCTTCAATCCATCGAATTTCGAGCTGCATACGAGGCGCCCTTTGTTATTGTGATGTGCTCTAGCATATATGCAAAAAATGCATATGCAAGCGCTTAGAATGCATTGGTTGACATGAGGCAGATCGGGCTAGGATAGAACTAAGCCTTCTACTGATTTACTTACTCATGAAACAAAATATGACTCGAGTCGAAAAAGACCTATTAGGGACCAAAATTGTTGATGATCGCCACTATTATGGTATTCAAACCTTAAGAGCTTTAGAAAATTTTAATTTAACGCAACATAAACTGTCGGATTATCCTTATTTTATTCGTGCATTGGCCATGGTGAAGCAGGCCTGTGCTGAAGCAAATTATCAGTTAAATTTATTGTCACAAGAAAAATATGCGGCCATCGTATATGCCTGTCAGCAGGTGTGTAGTGGCAAGTTTGACCATGAATTTCCTTTAGATATGTTGCAAGGAGGAGCGGGTACCTCAACCAATATGAATGCCAATGAGGTGATTTGTAACCTTGGCCTGAGTTATCTGGGGCATCCTAAAGGGCAATATCAATATTTGCATCCAAATAACGATGTGAATATGTCGCAATCGACCAATGATGTTTATCCGACGGCCATTCGTTTAGCAATTCTATTGGCACTTGAGGGCTATGCACAAAAGCTGAATCAATTGACCCAAAGTTTGTATGACAAAGCTGCCGCCTTTGCCCATGTGTTAAAGATGGGGCGTACTCAATTGCAGGATGCCGTACCCATGACGCTTGGGCAAGAATTTGCCGCCTTTGCCCATGTGTTACAGCAAGATGTGAGTTTAATTCAGCAACATATGGTGCCCTTGGTTAGCCAAGTGAATTTGGGCGGGACAGCGATTGGGACAGGGATTAATACCCCTGCACATTATCAGGAAATGGCCTTAAGTGCTTTAAATCGTATTAGTCAACAGAATCTGATTACAGCCACAGATTTAATTGCAGCAACGTCAGATATGGGGGATTTTGTGTTTGTATCGAGTATGCTGAAACGCACTGCCACCAAATTGTCTAAAATAGCCAATGATATTCGACTGCTCTCAAGTGGACCACGTGCCGGCTTAAATGAAATTTATCTTGAACCGCGCCAGCCAGGCAGTTCGATTATGCCAGGTAAAGTCAATCCAGTGATTCCTGAAGCGATGAACATGTCGGCATTTCATGTGATTGCCAATGATTTAGCCATTACATTGGCAGCAGACGCGGGTCAGTTTCAGCTGAATGCGATGGAGCCCCTGATTGCGTTTAAAATTTTTGACTCTTTTGATGTATTAGAGCGCAGTATCGGTATGTTTGAGCAGTTTTGTATTCGTAGTATTGAAGCCAATGAAAGCCAATGCCGTCATAATGTTGAGCACTCGATTGGTATTGTTACCGCCTTAAATCCTTATCTGGGCTATGAAGTCACCACACGGCTTGCAAAACAGGCCTTAGAAACAGGTCAAAGTGTATTGGCGTTGGTGCGTGAAGAACAGCTATTAACGGAAGAGATTTTGGCACAAGCCCTATCCGTAGAGCAGATGTTGCATCCGCCCTTAGATCTGGCCATCTAAACTCAGGCGCTTCATGCGCCTGTTTTAATTCATCTTACGATATAAACTCGGTTGAACCGGGCGCGCGGCCTTCCATAAGCCGCGTTTTTTACTTTTTGCGGTACGCTGAAGATTTAACATTTCCTGTAATAATGCTTTATCACGAATATAATCTTCATAGACCCAGGCAGCACCACGCTTAATTAATTCTTTATTGAGATTTTGATTACGACGATACACCACACCCACATGGCGCCCATAACGATCTGTATCGGTGATTTCGATACGCACCCATTTTTTCAACATTAAATCTGCCACAATGGCTTTAGACTCTGCACCAAAGGCCTGTTTAGATTCAGGTGCATCAATATAGGCGAAGCGCATTCGGCTTTGCGAGCGACGTAGATTGAAGCGTTGACAGGTAATGGTATCGCCATCACTCACAGCAATCACTTTACACCAATAACGTTTGCCCTTTTGGAATGGAACGAGGCGTTTTTGCAAACGCTGGTAAAGATATGCCAGACATAACAGTACAGCACCACCGCAGACAAAGCCAATCGTGATCAATAACCAAGGAGAAATTTCAGAAAGTAACATGTGAAAAATAAACAAAAATAAATGCACAAGCGCAGAGTTAGCCACTATAAGTGAATTTAGGGCAAAATTAAGCGGATAAATAAAAAAATGATGCTATTTAGAGCAAATAATTTAAATTCAGCTGTTTAAATGAAAAAATGGTAGTTCTTGATATATGATTTTTTTTCAAAACAGTATTTGATTCAGCATTGTAATGTAGTGTCTGCAGTTAAGCGCGGCGCTACCCAATGACCCGAGCTATTTCATGATATACGCAAAAAAAATCTTCAAGACGATGCGTAACCACCAATCGCCATAAGGATGTGCCTATGTTAGGACAAATGATGTTTCAACCGCTATTGATCAGCAGCATGATTGAACATGCCGAACGCTATCATGCGGATACTGCGATTATTTCAAAAAATACCGATACGTCGATCACGCAGACCACTTGGGGCGAGGTCGCCAGCAATGCCAAGCGCTTTGCACAAGCATTGGCCGATCTAGGACTGCGCCTTGGCCAGCGTGTGGCCACCATTGCATGGAATAATCACCGCCATTTAGAGGCATGGTATGCCATTTCAGGTACAGGCTTAGTTTGTCACACCATTAATCCACGCCTGTTCCCTGAGCAAGTCAGCTTTATTGTCAATGATGCACAAGACCAAGTGCTCACTTTTGATAAAACCTTTTTACCTTTGGTGCAACAAATCTTGGCACATACGCCCAGTATTCAACATGTGATTTGTTTGGATTCATTTGATTCTGAGGTGCAAGCGGCTTTACCGCAGGTCAAATTTTATGATGAGCTCATTGCAACATACAGCAATGAATTTGAATGGCCTATTTTTGATGAAAATCTAGCCAGCTCATTGTGTTATACCTCGGGGACCACCGGCAAGCCAAAAGGTGTGCTCTACAGTCATCGCTCTACAGTTTTACATAGCTATGCCATTAGCTTACCAGATTCTATGCATTTGTCTGCACGCGATGTGGTGATGCCTGTGGTGCCGATGTTCCATGTCAATGCGTGGGGAATCCCCTATGCAGCAGCAGCAGTAGGCGCAAGTTTAGTCCTGCCTGGGCCGCAATTAGATGGGGCAAGTCTGGTCAGCATGATTGATCGTTTTAAGGTCAGTATTGCGTTAGGTGTGCCCACGATTTGGCAAGGGCTAATTACTGCTGCCAAGCAATGTGGTAGTCAGCTTGCAAGCATGAACCGTAATGTGGTGGGAGGCTCAGCTTGCCCACCGAGCATGATCGAGACCTTTAAACAACAATTTGGTTGTGAAACCATTCATGCTTGGGGCATGACGGAAACCAGTCCTTTGGGTGCGGCCAATCAACTGAAGGCCAAACATGATCAACTCAGTGAAAGCGAACAGGCTAAATTACGTTTATCACAAGGTCGTCCACCATTTGGGGTAAGTCTACGTTTATGTCATGGTGAAAACAGCACTCAAGCCGTTGAACATAATGGTCAAGCCGTTGGAAACTTACAAATTAAGGGACATTGGATTATTGACACTTATTTTGGTCAACAGCAGTCTGCCTTGACCGAAGATGGTTGGTTTGATACGGGTGATATAGCAACCCTTGATCAAGATGGTTTTATGAGCATCAGTGATCGGTCTAAAGATTTGATCAAATCGGGCGGTGAATGGATTTCATCTGTGGAGCTTGAAAATATCGCCATGGGGCATCCTGAGATTCAATTGGCTGCTGCAATTGCCGCAGTGCATCCGAAATGGGACGAACGTCCTGTACTTATTGCAGTCAAGACCGCACAGAGTACATTGACCGAAGCGGATATGTTGCACTATTACCAAGATAAATTGGTAAAGTGGCAAATTCCTGATCGCATCATTTTTGTGGATACCATTCCATTGAGTGGTACAGGTAAAATTTTGAAGAAAGATTTGCGTGAGCAATTTGCACAGGTTCTGATTTAACTCAACCGAGGTACAGGAGACATCAAGTCTTAAATTAAAGCCTGATGTCTCCTGCCTATGGACAGGACGATGACAACAATGAAGACCTTCTGAGTACACGAGGTGAAATATTTTGCATTTTTTGCAGGTGCTCAAATTAAAAACAATTTTGATCTCATGGTGTTTAAAAAATAAACTAAATGACATTTTTCATGTAATTAACGGTAAGAAATTGAGAATTAATATCAAATAAATTTGATGGAATGTTCACGTTTTTTTGAAAAAACATTAATAACTTCTAAATATTAAAAAAATAAACAATTTAAAATAAATCAAATATTTATGTTTTGTAAAAAATAATTATGCTTATT
>CAVBYE010000135.1:0-6609 GCA_963599285.1 Bacteroidaceae bacterium
CGTGCCACAGGCGACATGTCGCGCATTGCCATTTGGCAGCAAATGTTACATGCCATTATGGAACAACCGCTCTGGGGCTATGGTTGGCATCAAACCAGCGTGGCTTATACCCTGATTAGTGACTACTTCCAAGGGCCAGTTTGGATCAGAAGTGCGCATAACTTTATCATCGACTTTGTGATTTGGAATGGCATGTTGGTGGGGTTGCCGTTCTTGGCTTACTTTGGCTATTGGGGCGTACACTTGGTGCGTCGGGTCAATTCAGTTGAGTCGGTGATTGGTGTGCTCATGGTGGGGGTATTCGTGGTACATGCCATGTTTGAATTCCCACAAAACTATGCCTATTTCCTGCTGCCGATAGGTTTTATTATTGGTATTGTGCAGGCGCAATATGTCGCAACTCGGGTGCTGACGTTGCCACCACGGGTGATGCAAGTGACCTTTGTGTTGGGTGTAGGTCTGATTGCTTTAATTCACCGTGATTATGCCACTGCCGTGCCCAAGTTGAATCAATCGATTCGCTATGAGCATCAGGCCGACAAACTCACCAACCATGATCAAATTTATGTGTTGGATGAACTGAATCGTCGTATTGAATGGATCCGTATGAGTCCGTATACCGTGATCAGCCCGCGTCAAATGCAGGAAATCAGTGAGATTGTACTCAACTATCCAACCGGATATGACATTCTCAAATACGCCAAACTATTGGCCTTTAATGGCTATGAACAACAGGCACAGCATCAGTTATGGTTATTGCGTGAATTACGTGAGATCGACGTCGACTACCAACGTTTACGCGAACTTGAGCCCAAAGACGTGAATTAAAAAAAAGCCCGCATTTGCGGGCTTTTTTTAACGCTTAAAGTTGGCTCTGAATATAGTTTTCAGTGCCCACGTTTTCAGCTAAATCTAACTGCGTGGTGGTCCAGTCTAAGTACTCTTCTTCTTTTTCAAGAATTTCTTGTACCAAGTCACGGGTCACATAATCCATATGGCTTTCAGCCAAAGCCACTGCAGCTTGTAAGGCTTCAATATTTTCTTTGACTTTACGCACGTCGCAATTTAACACTTCTAACGTGTGCTGACCAATGTACAGCTTACCTAAGTGTTGTAAATTCGGCAGACCTTCTAAAAACAAAACACGCTCAATAATTTTGTCGGCATGTTTCATTTGACGAATAGATTCTTTGTATTCAGCCGAACCCAATTGTTCAATACCCCAGTCATTAAACATACGTGAATGTAAGAAATATTGGTTAATTGCAGTTAAATGGTGATACAGCACCTGATTTAATTGATTGATTACATCACGATTGCCTTTCATTGCACCCACTCCAATCTGACTGATCCTTTAAAATTACAATAATGGTAAACAACTCAAGCGCATATAGCGAGTAATTTATGGAACAGCAAATGGAAATCACAATCAAAAACAATACACTAGTGCATTTTGGACAGAAAAAACCCGCTTAGAGTCAGGAAGCGGGGAGGAGTAGCGTGCGAGAAACGCACGAGATTTATAGTTATTGGAAAATTCGAATTTAGGCAGCCACAGAAATTTTTGCGGCAATCAGTGCCACTTCTTCGCTAATAATGCTGCGTGCTTCAGGCGCACAGCGGCCACAGCAAGTGCCTAAGTCCAATAGGTCACGTACTTCACGATAACTTCCTGCGCCATTGGCAACAGCATCTTTAATGTCTTGATCGGTAATGCCACGGCACAAGCAAACGTACATCAGAGTCAACCATCAGCAAATGAAATAAGATAACTAGTATTATTGATAATTATTATCAATTGTCAATTTATTTCATCTTATTTATTGTGAAGATTTATTGGCTTTTTGAATAAAAAAACGCCACTCAATCGGTGGCGTTTATGCTGGATTTTTAAGTTATTGATTAATAATAACCACACCATCCATCTCAACCAAAGCGCCTTTTGGCAAGCTTGCCACACCCAATGCAGCACGTGCAGGGTAAGGCTGTGCGAAGTATTCGCCCATAATTTGATTGACCAATTGGAAGTGTGACAAATCAGTTAAGAAAATATTTAATTTTGCGATATCGGCCAATGTACCGCCTGCAGCTTCACAGACTGCTTTTAAGTTATCAAAGACACGGCGAATTTGGGCTTCAATGCCGTCAACCAATTCCATACTATACGGATCTAAGCCAATTTGGCCTGAAAGGTAAACGGTATTACCCACTAAAATGGCTTGTGAGTAAGTACCAATTGCAGCAGGTGCTTTTTCTGTATGGATCACTTGGCGGGACATCAATTTCTCCTTCTATCATTTATGGCTCTATCATAAGCCAACATATAGGCGAGCAGAAGCATTATCGTTTAATTTGATTAACTTGCGACTTTTGTGGCCTCAATTGCACCGACCGATTGGAACAGGCGACTGATGCGTGGGAAGCCCAATAACATGCGTACATCACGAATGATTTTGGCCAAATGTTTACGGTCTTTCACCACCACATTGACATAGGTTTTGCCATCATACGGGCGAATCATTTCCACCCCGGTATGTGACTTACGGCAGTGGTAAATTAAATCTGAGATTTGCTCATCCGACAGCAACACATCAATGCATAAGTACGCAGTAAAGCTAATGTCTTCCACCACATCATGATTATGTGTCCATTGGAGCGGCATAATATTTTCAGGATGCAAGTGTTGTTCGTGCAGTAAATTGTGGCAACGCGCGCGATGCACAATGAGACCACGGCGTGACAAGTGACCTTGAATTGGGTCGCCCAGTACAGGGTTACAGCAATGCGCATATTTCACATCAACGCCTTCAGTACCCTGAATTAAACGCTGCGAGTCTTCAACCGACTGACCTTGGGCAAATAAATGATTGGCCACCAATTGTGGCAATAAATCGCCCACTGCAATTTGTTCAAACAAACGGTCTTTAGAGTCTAAATGACGCCATTGCAACAGGTCAGTCCAATCGTCTGTGGTTAAATCACGGCTAGAACGATTAAACAGCTTTAAAGCACGGTCAAGCGCTTGCTGACCCACCAAGCGTTGTTCTTCAACGTCTTGATCACGCAAAATGTTTTGTAAAGCACGGCGGGCTTTTTGCGTATTAATAAAGCTCAGCCAATCTGGATTTGGGGTTGCCAATACGTCGGTAATAATTTCAATCACTTGACCACTAATCAGTGGAGTCGACAGGGGTTTGTTTTCACCATCCACTTTAGCACCAACAGCATGGTTGCCTAAGAACAGGCTGGCTGAATAGGCAAAGTCCACGACAGTTGCGCCTTGTGGCAATTCATGCAAATGCCCTTGCGGGGTATACACCCAAATTTTTTCTTGATGTAAGTAGTCGAGTAATTCATTAAAGGTGGTTTTAGCACAGTCACCATCAATTAAAACATTTAAGTTTTGCATCGAGGCTTGAATCGCAGAGCGACAGGCTTGCGGCGCATTCTCACCCAACACCACACCAAAACGGGCTGCTTTACGCATCAGCTCAGTTTGAATAGTTAAAGACAGGGTCGTTTTTTCGCCTTTTAAGCGCAGCATTAACGATTGGTTACCCCCCGGCAATGGACGACGAATATGGTCTTCATCGCTCAGAACTTGGAAGTTTTCGCGCAGTGTTTCCGCTAAAGCATCGCAGTCAGCAATGTTATTTAAAACAATTTCAAAGGCATGGCTGTGGGTCAGCTCTTGTAAATTAATGTCGTTTTTAACAAAGTGACGCAATAATTCAATGTTGTTATTTTTCTTTTTAATCCGACCTTGGATTTGGTGCTTTTCAAGCAGTGCCGAAAGATTGGCTTCCCACTTGGCTTGGTACTCACAGCGCTTCGATTTGGTTTGTAAGAGCGCCTGTTGTACGTTGTTGTACATATCTAAATCAAGATTTTGATAACACAGATGCTCAAGGTTGTCGGCCATTTCGTTCATGCCAACAATACGTGCCATAGGCACAAACACATCAAAGGTTTCTTGTGCAATACGGGCGCGTTTATCTGGGCGTAATGCATCCAAAGTGGTCATATTATGATAACGGTCAGACAGTTTAATAATAATGACACGTGGATCTTGTAAGGTCGCTTGCAAGATTTTTCGGAACGAAGCCGCTTTATTAAACTCTTTATCGCTAGAATGACTCAGTTTGGTCACGCCATCGACCAATTCAGCCACTTTACGGCCAAATTTATCGGTAATGTCGTCTTTGCTATAGTCCGTATCTTCAATTACGTCGTGCAACAGCGCTGCCATGAGGGTTTGGGCATCAAGACGCATATGCGCCAAAATACAGCTCACCGCAATTGGGTGTAGCACATAAGGTTCGCCGCTTTTACGGGTCACGCCGTCATGCGCAAGATCGGCAAAATCACAAGCCTCGAGGACCAGCGCGACATCATGTTCACTTAGGTAAGCGTCAATAATGGTTTTGAGCTGTTGTTTGGCTTGGTTGACATCTGCACCTGGCATAGCACACCTTTATGAGATACGGTTGGGAAAAATAAAAAAAGCTACTCTCTTAATGAAATGTATTCTGTGAAACTTGTCAATTTTTTTAGCTAAAAAAGACAAAAAAATACACGTAAAGAAATGCCAATCCTCAGTTATAACGTGTATTGGCAAAATAGAAAAGTAGCAGCTATAAAAAAAGCCCAGTATCAAACTGAGCTTTTTAGATCAACGTTTCTCTTATTGGAAAGAGAAGCCGTCTAAATTCAAGTTGTTTGCAGAAAGTGCAAGATCAAGGCTAGACGTTTGGTAGTCTTGCTCACGTTGTTTCAAAATATCTTTAGAAACATGACCCACTGCAATTTCACGTAATGCAACAACGGTAGGTTTGTCGTTATCCCACTCAACAGTAGGCTCAATACCTTGACGTGCCAATTGACGCGCGCGTTTGCTTGCCACTAGTACAAGCTCAAAGCGGTTGTCTACATGGTCTAAACAATCTTCAACGGTGACGCGTGCCATAAGAATTCTCGTTTGAATAGTAAATTTAAACAGACTGTGCAGTATAAAAGCCTTTGCTTAAATACTCAAGTTTTAATCACTGAGCACAGGGGTAATTAGCTTTTGAATCAAGTCTTGATGACGTGTGGCTTGTTGATTTAGCACCAAACGATTGGCGGTAATCACCGACTCAAGATCATGCAACGCTTTGTTAAAGTCGTCGTTAATAATCACGTAATCAAAGTTGCTATACTGCTGCATATCCTCAACCGCGCAGCTTAAGCGATGCTCAATCACTTCAACAGAGTCTGTGCCGCGGTTAGACAAGCGTTGACGTAAGTCAAACTGGCTTGGCGGAAGGATAAAAATTTGTTTTGATTCAGGAAAAAGCTTGCGAACTTGCTCAGCACCTTGCCAGTCAATTTCAAGCAATACGTCGTGACCTTTGGCCAATTGTTCTTTTACAGTCGCTTGCGCTGTACCGTAGTAGTTACCAAATACTTCGGCATACTCGATAAAGCCGCCTTCAGCCACAAGGTTTAAAAAGCTTTCTTTTTCGGTGAAATGGTAGTGTACACCGTCAAGCTCGCCAACACGCTGACCACGTGTGGTATGCGATACTGAAACGTGTAAGTTGTTTACACGCTCAAGCAAAGCTTTAACGAGGGACGTTTTGCCCGTTCCTGATGCAGCAGAAACGACAAACAAGAGACCCGACATGATATTTTTCCTGATATGATAAAATATCTTCTCTATTTTAAAGTAGACCGCCACTAAACTAAATAGTCGAACGGCGTTTGTTTACATTTATTTCAAATCATTCATCCGAAACTGAGTTTATAGGTACTGAGGGTTTTATGGAAATTGTCTTAGCCAATCCACGTGGTTTTTGTGCGGGTGTTGACCGTGCAATTGCAATTGTAAACCGCGCTTTGGAATGCTTTAACCCCCCTATTTATGTGCGCCACGAAGTGGTTCACAATAAGTTTGTGGTGGATGATTTACGTCAGCGCGGTGCGGTCTTCGTTGAAGAGTTAGACGAAGTCCCTGATGACAATATTGTGATTTTTAGCGCGCATGGCGTGTCTAAAGCAGTGCAGCAAGAAGCTGAGCGTCGTGGGCTTAAAGTCTTTGATGCGACCTGTCCTTTAGTGACCAAGGTGCATATTGAAGTTACCAAATATGCCCGCGAAGGCATTGAAGCCATTTTAATTGGTCACCAAGGACATCCTGAAGTGGAAGGCACCATGGGTCAATACGACAAGAAAAATGGCGGTGCGATTTACTTGGTCGAAGACGAACAAGATGTTGCAAGGCTTGAAGTGCAAGATCCTAACCGTGTGGCCTTTGTGACCCAAACCACCTTATCCATTGATGACACCGCGAAGGTCATTGATGCGCTGCGTCAAAAGTTCCCGAATATTCAAGGCCCACGTAAAGACGATATTTGCTATGCCACCCAAAACCGTCAAGATGCTGTGCGTGATTTGGCAGCGCAGTGTGATGTGGTGTTGGTGGTGGGTTCACCTAACTCATCTAACTCCAACCGCCTACGTGAATTGGCCGAGCGTATGGGTAAGCAAGCCTACCTAGTAGACAATGCCGACGAATTGCAGCAAAACTGGTTTAAGGCGGAGAGTAAAATTGGGGTCACGGCGGGCGCG
>CAVBYE010000136.1:0-6513 GCA_963599285.1 Bacteroidaceae bacterium
TTGTATTGCAACAGGTCGTGAAGAAGGTGCAGAGCTACTTGTGGGTGGTGAAGCGCGTCACGAAGTAGGCACAGGTTTCTATATCGAACCAACAGTGTTTAAAGGCACTAACGATATGAAAACGTTCCAAGAAGAAATTTTTGGCCCTGTACTTGCAGTAACAACGTTCAAAGACTTTGACGATGCAATCCGCATTGCCAATGACACCATCTATGGTTTAGGTGCAGGTGTTTGGTCACGTTCTGCGCATACCTCTTACCGTGCAGGCCGTGCAATTGAAGCGGGTCGTGTGTGGACCAACTGTTACCATATCTACCCTGCTCACGCAGCGTTTGGTGGTTACAAAAAATCAGGTATCGGCCGTGAAAACCACAAAATGATGCTTGATCATTACCAACAAACCAAAAACTTACTTGTAAGCTACTCAACAAAACCTGCTGGCTTCTTCTAAGTTTTTAGTTGTAAAAGCATCAAAATAGCGAACCTTGTGTTCGCTATTTTTTTATAAATAAGGCATCAACCGATGCATGAATATCGTGTTCAATTTGCGCAAAATCAAGATCAATGTCTAACATTAAGGCATCCACAAAACATTTATTAATGCTTGCACCAAATAACATATCGGTAACGATCTCTACAGACAGCTCAAGCACCCAATCTTGTTTTTCAATACGCGCCACACTTTCAAGCAAGCGATTACGACTTTGCATCACGCCCATACTATAAAAACTTGCCGTAAGGCCTTCGACATTTAAGCGTTCAGCAATGGCTAAACGACAGAGTTTTAAATGCCGCTCTGAAAGTACATTTTGCGCAATCTCAAATAAATGCTGCTTCAATGCTGCGATGGGCTCTAATGTCAAGCTTACAGCGTGCGGCAGATCAGCAGTCTGCTGACTGACTAATGCACTCAGTAATTGCTTTTTATCTGCAAAATAGAGATAGAGGGTTTTTTTAGACATGCCTGCCTGTGCTGCAATGTCATTCATGGTGACTTTGGCATAACCCTGCTCTAAAAATAAAGCTTCGGCAGCAAGATAAATTTGCTGACGGCGCTGTTGCGCTGACATAACTAAAGGTCGACCTAATTTAGACATCATGCTGCCATTGACTTAGAAAACCCATAAGTTTCATAATTCACACCCTTTCTCTGTGCTGCTGTAATTCACCATTATGACAACTTCCCCCAATCGTGCAATGCCGATTCTGATTGCACTCTTAACGGCACTCGGTCCCTTAGGGATTGATATGTATCTCCCTGCAATTCCCGGCATGGCAAGTAGCCTGAATACTACCGATGGTCAAGTGCAACTCAGCCTGATGACCTTTTTTATGGGCTTGATGCTCGGGCAACTGTTTTATGGGCCGTTATCAGATAAATTTGGACGTAAACCGATTATTTATATTGGTTTAAGTATTTCAATTGTGGCGGGTATTGGCTGTGCATTGGCAAACTCAATTGAGATGTTGCACGCTTTACGTTTCGTGCAAGGTCTCGGTGGCTCGATTGGTATGGTCATTGCCTTTGCGATTATTAAAGATGTCTATCAAGGCCCCATGATTGGCAAAATGATGTCGATGGTATTGGCCTTACTTGGTTTAGCGCCTGTACTTGCACCACTAGTTGGTAATGTGCTCATGACGCAATTTTCTTGGCGTGCGATTTTTGTCTGCTTAGCATTGTATGCCGTTGTGGTACTGCTTGCCTGCGCTAAAGCACTGCCTGAAACGCGTAGTGTGGAATTACGTGAAAAATTTGAACTCAGTCAAACCTTTAAACTGTATGGCAAAATTTTTACTCAGCGTGCATTTATTATTTATGCCTTAAGTTTATGTCTTGCTCAAGCAGGTTTCTTTGCATATATCGCAGGTTCGGCAAGTGTGTTAATTAACAGTTATGGTTTAAGTTCGACTCAATTCAGCTTGCTCTTTGCTGTAAATGCCTTGGGGCTTGTTGTTGCGGCCATTGTTAATCCGAAACTACATGCAAGTTTAGGGATTTTAAAGACCTTTAAAGTGGGACTGATTATTTTTGCGATTGATATGCTGATGTTATTGGTTGCAAGCCTGACAGGTTTTGCGTCACTACCTGTGTTCTGCATCACCATGTTTATAGGTATTGCAGTGCTGGGTTTTATTATGCCAACAGGTACACAACTGACATTGATGCAGCAAGGCCAACATGCAGGTACAGCGTCTGCCCTATTAGGCTCAATGCAGTTTGGTTTTGGTGCTTTTGTCAGTGCTTTAACCGGTGCTTTTGCAGCACAAGGTGCTTTAGGTTTAATTACCATTATGTGCGGCTGCGCAGTGATTTCTCTGGTTTTAGCCATGCTTTTATTGCCTAAAAAGCTGAGCTTTGCTGAATAAAACAAAAAGCAGTCAAACGACTGCTTTTTCAATGAACTTAAAAAACTTAGGCTATTTAGCCGCCATACGAATCGCACCGTCAAAACGAATCACTTCGCCATTTAAATAACTGTTTTGCACAATATGTCCTACAAGTTGCGCAAATTCTTCTGGCTGAGCTAAACGTGATGGAAATGGCACCATGGCTGCTAAAGCCTCTTGGACTTTTTCTGGCATCGCTGCGACCATGGGCGTATGCATAATTCCTGGCGCAATGGTCATGACGCGAATACCGTCTCGTGCCAACTCTCGCGCCAAAGGTAGTGTCATAGAGACAATCGCGCCCTTGGACGCCGCATAAGCGGTTTGGCCAATTTGACCCTCATACGCCGCCACTGAAGCGGTATTCACAATTAAGCCACGCTCTCCTTCAGCTGCAATGTCATTTTTTGCCATGAGTGCCGCTGCAAAACGTAGCATATTAAAGCTACCGGTTACATTAATATTCAGCACTTTTTGGAACAGCGCCAAGTCATGCAGACCCTCACGCCCCAATACTTTTGCAGAAGGGGCAATACCTGCACAGTTGACCAAAATATGCAGTTGACCGTAGTCCTGTTCTAGCTGTTTAAAAAATTCTGCGACTGCTTGTTCATCCGTCACATCAAGTGCTACAAATTTTGCTTGCTGCCCAAGTTGTTGTTGGAGTGCGAGTCCTTGTTCTTGATTCATATCCACCAAAATGACTTGTGCACCTTGATGAACAAAATATTGCCCAGTCGCTGCACCTAAACCTGACGCTCCACCGGTAATGACAGCCAGTTTCCCTTGAATATTCATTATATTTTTCTCCACTTTTTTTATAAGAACTCGACTTAATGCTGAGAGTAATCAGTCTCAGTCTGGAGTACAATTTCCAAATCTTGCATTTTCCATGATGGATTTGGACACTCGATGACTCAAGAGCTCCCTTATGTCACATCCACACGACCCGCATAGTTCAGGCAGCATTTGCATTAGCCTTGTGCATGAAGCACTTGCTGCTGCACAACAACATGGGCTAGATGTACAAGCAATTTTAGATACAGCACAGATCAGCTCAGAACTGTACGCTGCGCCCAAAGGCCGCGTTTCGGTGGACCAATATGCCAAGCTTTGGATCAGCCTTGCTGACCAATTAAATGATGAGTTTTTTGGCATGGATCGACGACCTTTACGACGTGGCAGTTATCAGTTGCTGAGTAAATGGGTGCGTCATGCCCAAACCCTAGAGCAGGCACTCACTGAGGCTTGTCGCTTTTTGAATTTATGTTTTGATGATCTTTCGAGTGAATTACAACTTAGCCATGACCAAGCCTACTTGCTGATTCATGACCATGCTCAGCCTAAATCCATGTTCTGCTATGCCACTTATTGGATGCTGTTGCATGGCCTGATGTGTTGGCTCAGTGGCCAACGCGTGGTGCTCGATGCTATGCATGTTAAAGCCTCACGACCATCTGCACATCGAGATTATCAAGTTCGTTTTTGTGAAGATATCTACTATGAGCAGACACGCAATGTTATTGCATTTTCAAGAGCGTATCTGAACATTAAGATTAAACAAGATGATGCTTCTTGGCTGCAATTTCTAAGCGCTACCCCACACAACCTGTTGGTACGTTTTAAAAATCCACATGCCTTCAGCCGGCAAATTCGGCAACATTTAAATACTGTTGCACCATGTGATTGGTTAGAACTGCCAGAGCTTGCGCAACAATTAAATATGTCTGAGGCCACCATTCAACGGCGGCTCAAGCGCGAGGGACTGAGCTACCAGCAACTCAAAAATGAGATTCGACGAGACACGGCGATTGCGCTTTTGACCCAAACTTCTTGTACGCTACAGCAGATCAGTGAACAACTGAATTTTCACGACCCGAGTGCCTTTCACCGTGCATTTAAAAAATGGACTGGCTTAAGTCCGGGTGCCTATCGGCTACAGCAATAATTTTTGATTGATTTTGCTATTGCAAATACTTTTTTGAACTCGCCATTCATCGGGCACGTTTTGCTTTAAACGATATTTCAGGTTAAATTTCACCCAATTTATAGGCTCCCACTTGCTTATTGGGTTGGAGTTTATTCGCTTAAATCACCTATTAAGGTAATCCCATGCTCAAGATGACTGACGTACTAGCACACAGCTTAGTGCAAGATTTCACCCACGCTTTTTTGTCCTGCTCACCAGCTCAACTTGATGAGCAATTTAATCAGCGCCTTTTTGCCTGTGCAGCAGAACTTAAAGATGTGGTGCAACAGTTTTGCCAACGTCAAGATGCGCTCATGATTGCACAAGCCCTCGACATTCACGCTGAGGCATTGACTGCATTGCAACAAGGGCAAGCATTCACTGAACAGTATGCACTTGAAACGCAAAAAATAGCCGCGTGCTGTTTGGCTTTAGAGACCAATGTCCTCGAACAACTCAACATTGCAGACAGTTTACAAGACTATCCAATGTAATAAAAAAAGCGACCATAAGGTCGCTTTTTTGTAGATAATGCGTTTAGTGCGGCCATTGCCCTAAAGTCACTCGATCATTACCCCCATAATCTTTTACCGTACGCACCTGCTTGTAGCCGGCTTGACGGAATAAATGCTGTACTGCATCCCCTTGGTCATAACCATGCTCAAGCACCACCCAACCATCAACCGTGAGATGCTTTTTGGCTTGTAGAATAATCTCTTCTAAATCAGCCAAACCTTTTTTCTCTGCCACTAATGCACGTCTTGGCTCTGTTTCAAGTGCCTGCATATGCACATCATCTGGGTCAATATACGGTGGGTTAGAGACCACGACATCAAAGAACTGTCGACCAAATGGTTTTAACCAAGAACCCAATACAAAACGCACATGCGCTAAATCATGTTTCTGTGCATTGTATTGTGCAATTGCTAATGTTGGCTCGTATACATCGGATGCCGTCACTTCCCAGTTGGGACGTTCCGATGCCAAAGATAACGCAATTGCACCTGTGCCTGTACCCAAATCTACGACACGTGCATCTTCAGGTAAATCCAATTTTAAGACGGTTTCCACCAACACTTCCGTGTCAGGACGTGGCACAAGCGTATCTTGGGTGACTTTTAAATCTAGCGTCCAAAACGGCTGTGAACCGGTCACATATGCGAGCGGTTCGCCTGCTGCAATACGCGCGAGACCTTCGGTGTAGGCTTTTTCTTGCGCCAAAGACAGTTCTTGGTCCTTTTTCATATATAAGTCAAAGGCATCAATCTTGGTGATACTTTCTAACAACCAAGCATTTTCTTGGCGCTCATAACTTTCTGGTTCACCACGTAAAGCCAGTGCATCTGCAATTTTCATTAGCCACCATTCTGCTGTGCAAGCATTGCCAATTGATCCGCTTGATATTCACGATGCAAACTGTCGAGTAATTCGTTTAAATCACCTTCCATCACTGCATCTAATTTATATAAGGTTAAGTTAATGCGATGGTCTGTCATACGGCCTTGTGGATAGTTATACGTACGAATCCGTTCTGAACGATCACCTGAACCAACCAAATCACGGCGCATCTCAGAAGTTGCCGCATCGGCTGCCGCGCGTTTGGCATTTTCAAGACGAGAAGCCAATAATGCCATCGCTTTGGCTTTGTTCTTATGCTGTGAACGTTCTTCCTGACATTCCACTACCGTACCCGTTGGAATGTGGGTAATACGAACTGCAGAATCTGTTTTGTTGACGTGCTGACCACCTGCACCTGAGGCACGGTAGGTATCAATACGTAAATCAGCAGGGTTAATATCAACCGTAGTATCCACATCAATTTCTGGCAAAATTGCAACAGTACACGCGGAGGTATGTACACGGCCTTGTGATTCTGTCGCAGGCACGCGTTGGACACGATGGGCACCACTTTCGAATTTTAAGCGACCATATACCCCTTCACCATTGACCAAACAGATCACTTCTTTATAGCCGCCATGCTCGCCTTCATTTTCTGACAGAATTTCAATACGCCAACCACGTGTTTCGGCATATTTACTATACATACGGAATAAATCACCCGAGAAAATTGCAGCTTCGTCACCACCTGTACCGGCGCGAATTTCTAGATAAGCAGAGTTAGCATCATCTGGATCTTTCGGAATCATCAAAAT
>CAVBYE010000137.1:0-6501 GCA_963599285.1 Bacteroidaceae bacterium
GAATAGGATTGCTGCGCTTGTACATGCGTAGAGTTGATGGCAGCGATGATTAATGCGGAGGAGATGATAAGTCTATTCATATTTTATGTGCATAAAGGTGTAATATAAGGCGGAGAAAATATACACAAAACATACATAAAAACACAAATATTATTTACAGTATTTCTATGAAAAATGATTTATTGGTTAATATTTCACATAAATAGTGATATTTTTAGGAATTTTCAGCTTACATGGTCTTGTTTGTTAAGAGATATCTTAATTTTTATTAAGGTCAATCTTAATTGTCAGAATGTCCTACACGCATACGTTTATTTGAAGCAGGCGAAATGAAACTGCTTGTGCTGCATTTCATCGCACAACAGCCCAAATTTAGCTACGACATTATTAAAGACGTTGCAAACCTCGTTGGTGGTAACTACAAGCCAAGTACAGGCACGATTTGCCCGACCATTAACTATCTTGAAGAACAGTAATATACAGCCGTACAAATCAGTACAGATGAGCGTAAGCAGTATCACATTACGCAAAAGGGCATAGAACATCTTGCTGCACAGCAACAGATCGTACAGAAGGTGCTTTGTCGCTTTAACACACGGCATCACATCCATAACGATGCTGAATACCTTGAAATTAAAGATGCAATGGAAAGCCTAAAAGTTGCATTACGTGAAAACTTACAGCATGCACCGCTGAATCCCGAACATATTAGCCAAATTGCCCAAGCGATTCAGAATGCTGCCCTAAACATTCATCAGCTCGTACAGAAAGAGGTTCAACCATGAGTCAATTTAAATTTCATCCCAAACATTTGGCATGGGTATTGCCTTTAATCTTGTCAGGAATGATGAGTGCCTCGATTTCATGTCTAAATTTGGCCTTAAAACTGGGTTTTGTAGAGGGGTTTTTACAGATTTGGCTGAAGGCATGGGCGTTATCATGGGCGATGGCCTTTCCATTAATTTTATTTATTCTGCCAATTGTACGTAATTTTGTGATGCGCTTTGTGGATGTGTCCAAGTTACCCAAACATTAAGGACTGATATGCAATATGCGCTTTTTATTTGTTTAGGTGGACTGTTGCTCGGATGCACAACAGCCGAACTTCAGCAGCCCTCAAGCTCTGCCGCTTGTCTGCAGTATCGTGGCATGATGACCGCCCCTTTACCTCCTGAGCAGATGCAACAGCTCAAAGCCGCCTGTGATGCTAGCTTAAAAGTCGCTGAATAAGAGTAGTGGTCAGGGAAACGATCGAGGGGAATGCACATGGCAAAAGGTCAAAGGCTGTCGTGTTGATCGGCTTTGCTTTGGCTCATGGATGAAATAAGATTTTACTTCACTGTATAACAAGGCTATGTTCAAATAGCCAAAACTTAAAATCAAGAAGCATCTTCAAGGATTTACTGATGTCACAAACCACTATGCAGCAGATCATTATTACCGAACCTGGCGGTGTTGAAACCCTAGCCTATGAAACAGTCACGCTTCCAAGCCCACAGGCCAATGAAGTGTTGGTGAAAGTACATGCCTTTGGTTTAAATCGTCCGGATATTTTGCAACGCCAAGGCCTATATCCAATGCCTAAAGGGGTAACACCTGTCCCGGGCTTAGAAGTGGCGGGTATTGTGGCCGCGGTGGGGAGTGACGTACAGGGCTTTAAAGTCGGTGATCGTGTCTGTGGTTTAACCAATGGTGGTGGATATGCCGAATATTGTGTGGTGCCTGAAAGCCAAACCTTAACGATTCCTGAAGGTGTAAGCTTTGTACAAGCCGCGGCGATTCCGGAAACTTTCTTTACGGTCTGGGCCAACGTGTTCCAAATGGGTCAAGCCAAAGCTGGCGAAACGGTACTGATTCATGGCGGCACCAGTGGCATTGGGACTACAGCTCTAATGTTGTGTAATGCCTTGGGGATGAAAACCTTTGCGACTGTTGGGTCGGATGAAAAAGTACAAGCGATTTCACATCTGACGACAGCGATTAACTATAAGACGCAAGATTTTGAGCAAGTGATTAATGAAGCGACAGACAATGGCGGTGTAGATGTCATTCTCGATATTGTGGGTGCACCGTATCTAGCCCAAAACCTGAATTTACTGCGCCGTGATGGTCGTTTGGTGTATATCGCTTTCTTAGGTGGCGCGAAAGCCAAAGAGGTAAAGCTGGGTCAAATTATGATGAAGCGCTTAACCATTACTGGTTCAACTATGCGTGCACGTAATACAGCAGAGAAAGCTGAAATTACCCGTGGCCTAAAAGACACGGTGTGGCCATTATTGGAAAAGGGCCAATGCCTACCAATGATCTACAAAACCTTTAAATTTGATCAAATTCAAGCGGCACATGCCATTATGGACACCGGTGAACATATTGGCAAAGTGGTGGTTGAAGTCATCTAAACGCTGTCCTGTGCTGGTCGCGGGATGTTTGTGTGCGTGTTGATATATTTCTAGGTCAATTTATGCGAAAATATGCCTTTATTGATTTGATCTTCAAAGGCAGTTTATGACTGAACATTCTCCTGACGCATTAAGCGACATCGAAATCTTAGATATTTTACATTCTATGAAAAGCGATGAGCTGAATACTGAAGCCAAAAACGTGATTCGTCAGGGCGGTAAAGCAGGGCGTCAAGAAGCACATAAACAAGCGCTCGTAGAGTTGCACCACGCCTTTGAAGAGAAATTTGTTGAAGCAGTGGTGTTGGCCTTACATTTAAACTCAACCCAAGCGAAAAAAATTCGCTACAAGAAAGACCGTATTCGTATTTTAAAAGCGCATGGTCTAGACTACCTTGCCATTGATGGTGCTGAAACTGCACAAGTGTTATCTCAAGTCGCGCAAGCGATTGTACGTGAAGATGCAACGGTCACCCATGATTTGCACAACATTTTCCCATTCTGGAAAGAAGGTTGGCCAATGGTACAATTCGACAATGCTTATAAAATCTTAGAAGATGACATCGCGATTCATTATCAAGCCGTTTTAGATGCGCTTTTGACCAAATACTAAGTCTATGAAAGCCTCCTTCGGGAGGCTTTTTTCTGTTCTGCAGTTAGTCGCTCTCCACTACAGTCGGCTGATCCTGAGTTGGGCTAATGCGTGTCACCAACAGTTGGTCAATTTTAAAGTGATCCACATCTACCACTTCAAATTTATAACCGCCATGTTCAACACTGTCTGCAGGACGGGGAATTTTGCGCAGTTTATACATCATAAACCCAGCCAAGGTTTCATAATTTTCTTCATCTGGCATGTCATCAATTTCAAGCGCATGTTTCATGTCTTCAATCGGTGTGCTGCCTTCAATCAGCCATGAATGGTTGTCACGTTTAATAATCTGCTGATCTTCTTCCATAGGGGTGACCCAATCGCCCATCACGGTAATCATAATGTCAGACAGGGTAATCACCCCCACCACCAAAGCATATTCATTAATGACCACTGCAAACTTTTCTTTACTTGAGCGGAAACGGTCTAAGACTTCAGATAAGGTCAGTGTATCGGGAATGGTCAACACATTACGAATGGTCGATTCATTCAACTGATTAATACTTTGATGATTGAGAATACGCACCAAAATGTCTTTGGCATCTACATAGCCAATGACTTGGTCAATATTGTCATTACAAACTAAAAATTTCGAATAGGGATATTCCGCCAACTTTTGGCGAATGCTGTCTTCGGCCTCATTTAAGGTAAAGAACACCACATTTTCACGTGTAGTCATACTTGAAGGCACGTTACGTTCTTCAAGTTCAAACACGTTTTCAATAAAGTGATGTTCTTGTTTTTGCAGTACACCTGCTTGTGCACCCGCATCCATCACCGCAGAAATATCATCAAAGGTAATATTGTCTTCACGGGTGGTATTAACTTTAAATAAGCGAAACAACAGATTGGCAATAAAGTTAATGATCCACGCCAAGGGTTTACAGACTTTAATAAAAATCTGAATTGGCTCAATCACCGCCACTGCAATTTTCTCTGGTGCAATCATAGCCAAACGCTTTGGCATCAGATCCGCAAATAAAATAAACAGCGATGTCACCACCGTAAATGACAGCGCAAAGCTAATGCTTTCGGCCCAAGGGCCTTGATAGACTTGTTGTACCAGCGTCAGAAAGTAAGGACGAAATGCACCTTCACCCAAAATACCGCCTAAAATGGCCACGGCATTAAGACCAATTTGCGATGCAGCAAAGAAGTCTGCTGAATTTTCTTGTAAGTCTAAGACCTTCTGTGCGCGATGCTCACCCGATTCGGCTAAAATTTTCAGTTTGACTTTGCGCGATCCGGCTAAGGCAATTTCACTCAAAGACAGAAAACCTGCTCCTGCAATCAGAAGTAGAATCATCACGATATTTTGAAAAAGGCTCACGAGGTTACCTGTGTTAAGGAAGCTATTATTATCAGTAGGTTTATTTTTAACATAAAAAGAGCCGTGTCGAACATTTTCTTTACACGGCTCATGCGCTTGCCTTGGCTACAGCATGCCAGCAAGTGCGGGTTTAGTAGCTTGAAAACTGTGAATTATTGGTTAAATACTCACGATTTTCTTCTTCAATCATTTGACGTGCCACGTACAAAATCAGCTGACGTAACCAACGATGGGCAGGATGATGATGCAGCAACGGACACCAAGCCATTTTTAATTCAAATTCAGGAATATAAAATGGTGGATCTTTGATCAGTAGATTTTGACTCTTGGCTTGTAAACGTGCAATACGACTTGGCAGGGTCGCAATCAGATCCACATTCGAGGCCAACAAACCGGGCATTTGATAATGACGGGTAAACACCGAAATTTTACGTTTTTGCCCAATACGTTCTAAAGCTTGATCGATCCAGCCGAGCCCACCTTGTTTATCGGGATTGACGCCAAAGCCTACACCCATACCCGTTTTAGACACCCAAATATGCTGCGCATCCAAATAACTTTTTAAATTAAGGTTGCTTGCAGCCGGGTGTTTGCCGTTTAGTAAACACGAGAAACTGTCACGCCAGACCAAGACTTGATGGAAGCTTTGCGGAATTTCATTGAAACGGTTAATGGCAAGGTCAACTTTACCTTGTTCCATATCACGATACGACACATCACTTGGGGTTAAGAAGTCGAGCACCACATTAGGCGCTTCTGCACGTAGGGCTTTGACTAAGCGTGGCACCAAAGTGGCTTCGGCATAGTCAGAGGTCATAATGCGAAACACACGATTTGAGGTATAAGGACGGAACTCGGTACGGGGTTCCAAAATCATCGACAAATCAGATAAGGCATCACGAATGCGGGGCTGAAGTTCTAAAGCACGTTCGGTTGGGGTCATGCCCTCAGATGAACGGATCAGTAGCGGATCATTAAATAAGTTACGTAAACGACGTAAAATATTACTCATGGCAGGTTGGGTCACACCCAATTGTTCAGCAGCTCGGGTGACATTCTTTTCACGTAGCAGTACATCAAGGTAAATCAGTAAATTAAGGTCGACCCGCTCCAGATTCATAAAATAAATACCGAAAATAAAATTACGAAATTGCTTTGAATTATGCCATAAGCGACCGTTGTTGGGTAGGCAAAATGTAGAAAAAAACGACAAGATAAGTGCTTGTTCAGGCGCAGATTTTATCAGGCAATTTGAAGGATAGAATCATGTTTAGAGGCTGTAATCCCTCATGTGAATCTCAATGCAAGATTAGCAGCACAAACTGCAACAGCATGCATTTAATTGTAATTCATGCTGCCAAAGCGCAAAATTTTAAGGCAAAAATCTTGAAAAAATTCGCCAAAAAGCCCATTTCTATGCCCTTAAGACTTAGGTCTAATAGCTGTATTTTGTGTGAATAATGAACAATTTGTGGTGGTGTGTATTTATAATATTATTAATTAAATCATTGGTTTATGTTTTTGATATTTTTCGTGGTGTTATACTTTCCGCTATGTATTTTTTAAATAAATGGTCGGCATTCGATCAGAATATTGGATTAAATTTTATCTGCGTTCTAATCTGTATCTAAGACAACGAGACGCTCGAAATCTGAACAAAAAATTGAGGGTATGATTTCAGACGGACGTTGCAGAAATCCTAATATTATTACAGGAAAATATCATGACTACATACTTAACAGCGATTGATGCAATCCGCGAATTAAAAGCAAAATTTGGCAATACTTGGGCAGACATCTCTCCTGAAGATGCGGCACGTATGCAAATGCAAAACCGTTTCAAAACAGGTTTAGACATCGCGAAATATACAGCTGCGATTATGCGTCGTGATATGGCTGAATACGATGCTGACTCAAGCAACTACACTCAATCATTAGGCTGCTGGCACGGTTTCATCGCACAGCAAAAAATGATTGCGAACAAAAAATACTTCGGTACAACAGCTAAGCGTTATATCTACCTTTCAGGTTGGATGGTTGCTGCACTTCGTTCAGAATTCGGTCCACTTCCTGACCAATCTATGCACGAAAAAACTTCTGTTCCTGCATTGATCGAAGAAA
>CAVBYE010000138.1:0-6486 GCA_963599285.1 Bacteroidaceae bacterium
CCTTTAGAAACCTCACGAATCAGTGGTAGCGTACGTGTCGGTTATGGCTTAGCCGAATCTGCTGACCGTGAAGAAGAACGCAAAAGCGTGAATATGCAAGCCGATGGCCGCAATGGTCCATGGATGTACAGCCTTTCTGCAAGTCAAAATTGGGATGACACCACCTCTGTTTCACGTACTCAATTTGAAGAAACCATTACTGAACAAAAGCGCGTGACTGAACGTAATTCAAAAATGATTTCGCCACGTGCCGAATACAGCATTGATGATCAACAAAAAGTGGTGGCGGAGCTGTTCTACCGTGAACACCAAAACGATGGTGTACGTGGCGATCAAATTCAAAATGATGACAATGAAAGCCTACGTTTTAACACCCGCTATGAACGTAAAGACGGTGGCAACTCCGATAAAGTCCGCCTATCGATCGAAAAACAAGACGAACAGGAACTCACCTACTCAAAACGTGGCGTCGATGATATTCGTGAGCAAGTACAAGAATATGGCTTAGCATATGACGGGGTACGTAAATTTAATCCAACCCAACAAATTAAATTTGGGGTAGATGCTAAAAATAATGAACTGCAAAGCAATACCGCAGAAACCTTAGATGAACAGCGCTATGCCGCTTATTTAGAAGGGTCATGGAAATTTACCGATCGTCAAACCGTCACCTTAGGTGCACGCCAAGAATGGCTTGAGCGTTCAGGTTTAGTGGATTATAGCGACAGTCACTTAAGCCCTGTACTTGCACATCGTTTTGACTTCAGCCCTGCATGGTCACTGCAAACCAACTTAAGCCAAGCTTACCGCAGTCCAAACAGCGACCGTCTGCTGCCTACCGTGTCGATCTCAAGTGATGTCGATGCAGGTACTTTAAACAACCCTGATCGTGGCGGAAATCCATTCTTAAAACCCGAACAAATTAATGCCATTGAAACCACGCTCGGCTATAACACACCTGCCGGTGGGGTCAATATTACCGCCTATCATCGTGAAATTGATGACTATATCGAACGTGTGATTCGTCAAGAAGGCGATCGTTATGTGCAACGCCCACAAAACCAAAACAATGCCACCACTTATGGTTTTGAATTGGCTGGTCGATATGCCTTAAAACAAACCGATGCTGGACACGCCTTTATGTTAAATGGTCAAGTGTCTACCGTACGTGCCAAAGTCGACTTAGAAAATGGCGGAGAACGCTTGGTGAGCGATGTCGCACCGTATACAGCGAGTGTAGGTATGTCTTATAACTACCAGCCTTGGCAATTGGCCACCAGTATTAATGCCAATTACACGCCAGCTTATAGCCGTCCCTTAGATGATCAACCCTATAATCGTCATAGTAATGAGCGCTTTAATATTGACTTAAGCGCAACCAAACGCTTTAGTGATGGTTGGTCAAGCTCAATCAGTGCACGTAACATTTTAAGCACCGATTATAAAGAACGTCTCACTAGCCAAGCTGACGGCAGTTTGTACCAAGCGCGAACCAATGAAGCCATTCCAAGTGTCTTGCTTAGCGTTGAGAAAAAATTCTAAATCTACCCCACCGCGGCCAAGCGCCGCGGTTTTTTTTACATGGCCCGTAGGGTCAGAATTTGTTCACTGCGTCCAAAGGGACCAAGTTCATCATGTAGTACGCTACTCGTTAAACCAATCCCATCACTGCCATATTGCTGCGTGGCTTGAATCCCAAGCCATTGCCCTTGCGGCTGCCGATATAAATGCACTTGCAAATCTAAATTAGGAAATGCCCAACCTTGTCCCGGCTCAATCCGTGGCACCACGCCATTGGCAGTATCTATTAATCCCATGAGTTTAACAAAATCTAAGGTTTTCTCGCCCTCAACCATATCCACTTGGGTATTTAACCAAACCACGCCCTTACCTGCACGGCGAGTCGCATCGGCACGTGCTTGAATACTTTGAATATAACCACCGGGCCAACATTTCATCCCATCCCATATGGGCAATTGTTCTGGCGGCGCCACGAAACCATCTTCAAGCCCTGCAATAGGCTGCGTATCTTGGGTTTGCATACGCCAAGCGCGTGCCACAATACATGGACGATCGTTGGCAATCATGGTCGCTTCAAGCAATTCAATGGTTTTGCCACCACGAATCACCTGAGTCTGAATCGAAAATTCACCAAACGGAATCAGACCTAAAATATCGTAACTGATTCGACCAATGCGCAGCTCAGGACGTGGATTAAAATGCGCCAATTCATGCGCTAGAATCCCACCGGCAGGTGCCATATGTTGTTCATGCGGATTCCACGCCCCTTGGCAATGAATTTGACATTGATAATGGGAAATGAGTGTCCCATTTTGTAAATGTTCACGTTGTTTTAATTGATAATATGCTGACATAGTTGCCCTATACTGTTATTTTTTTGCTAGAAATCCAAAATAATTAATGACTTGCATATAGGTTTTTATATAACTAAACCCAGCCTCTTGTAAGGCAGCTCGATAACCTTGCGGCGTAATTAAAGCAAAGTCGTCTTCTAAGCGGGTCAACATCTGCTGGCTTTGCGCCGAGCTTAAACCTTGTTCTTGACAAATATACTGTAAGATATTGAGCTCATCATCTTCAGCGTGTAACAGTAAATCATAGGTCATCAATATGGCATCCGCTGTTAAATGCTGATAAATCTCGCGGAAAAATTGTGCCTTATTTTCATTGCTCATAAAGTGTGCCACCAACAGACTTAAGGCGGCATCAAATTGTATTGTTGTGTCTAAATCTGCTACCGTGCCATGAATAAAGTTGACTTGTTTAGATGCATGCAGATGCTCGGTTTGAACTTTGGCGTGTTCAAGCATCGTTAAAGATGGATCAACTGCGGTGATGTGTAGTTTTGGAAAATGTTGCAATAAATACTGAATTTCATAACCGGTGCCACAACCCACAATTAAAATGTGTGCATCTTCGGCTAAATGAACCCGAAATACGGCACGTACCTGTGCATGCATCAGCTCATAACCGGGAATTAGTTTACGGATATGTTCATCATAGCTAGCAACCACTTTGGGATGGTGAAAGTCCTTAGCCACCTTCGCTCCTTAAAAAATTTGCCCACAATACCTTTGTGGGCAATATGCCTTATGCAATATCTTCAAGCAAATTGAGTTCTTGGCGCATCAACTCTTGTAGTTTAAATTTTTGTGCCTTACCTGATGCTGTCATTGGAAATTCACTAAAGAAACGTACATAACGCGGTACTTTGTTATGTGAAATATTCTCTTTGCAATATTGACGAATCACTTCTTCACTGCATGTTTCACCTTCATGTAAAATAATGCAGGCACAAAGTTCCTCACCATAACGGGCATCTGGCAAACCAATCACTTGCACATCGCGTACTGCTGCGTGTGTATAGAGGAAATCTTCAATTTCTTTTGGGAATAAGTTTTCGCCGCCACGAATCACCACATCTTTGATGCGACCTTTGATTTTAATAAAACCATCGTCATCCATCGCTGCAATATCACCCGTATGCATCCAGCGGGCTGGGTCAATGACTTCTGCGGTTTTGTCTTGATCCTCCCAATAGCCAAGCATGACTGAATAGCCTCGCACACACAGCTCACCTAAGCCACCACGCGGTACAATTTTGCCCTGTTCATCAACAATTTTAATTTCAATATGTGGATGAACACGCCCTACTGTGCCTACACGATGTTCAATCGAATCAGTGACTGCACTTTGTGCACTGACCGGTGCAGTTTCCGTCATACCGTAGCAAATGGTCACCTCATGCATATGCATGCGTTCAATCACGCGTTGCATAATCTCTCGTGGACATGGGCTGCCTGCCATAATCCCAGTACGTAAACTACTTAAATCAAATTGCTCAAATTTTTCATGCTCGAGCATGGCAATAAACATGGTTGGTACACCATAAGCGGCTGTACATTTTTCTTGCTCAATTGTGCTGAGACTGGCCAACGGATCGAATACTGCTGATGGATAAACCATGGTTGAACCATGGGTAATGCAGGCTAAATTCCCCATCACCATACCAAAGCAATGGAACAGCGGCACTGAGATACAGATCCGATCTTGTGGGGTTAGACGAATAGCCTCACCGACAAAGTAACCATTGTTGAGAATGTTATTGTGGGTCAGCATCGTCCCTTTCGGGTTGCCTGTAGTACCTGAGGTAAATTGAATATTAATGGTTTCGTCAAATTGTAATTCGCGAGCAAGTGTTTCAAGTTCTGCCAATTGCTGTGCGCTCGGGTCAACCAACAAATCATTAAAACGATGAATTGCACCTTGCTGCTCATCTGAGATTTTAATGACATGTTTAAGATGTGGCAAACGATCACTGACAAGAATTTTTTGATTAGAATTGCAAAGCTCTGGCGCAATTTTACACAGAATTTCTTGGTAATCAGAGCTTTTAAACGCAGGTGCAATCACTAAACCCACACAAGAGACTTTATTGAGTACATATTCAAGTTCGCTACTTTTATAAGCCGGATTTAAATTGACTAAAATAATACCCGCTTTAAATGCAGCAAATTGGGTAATGGTCCACTCTACACAGTTAGGTGACCAAATCGCTAAACGATCGCCTTTTTTTAGGCCCAACTTGAGTAAGCTACAGGCAAAAGCATTCACCTGTTGTTGCAATTGTTGGTAACTTAAACGGATATTTTGATGCACGCTGATGACTGCATCTTGGGTGGCATATTGGGCACAGGCTTGGTCAAATTTTTCACCAATCGTGGTACCCAATAGTGGTTGGCCACTTGCGCCATAGGCGTAACTTAAACGAACTTGGTTCATGGAATCTTTCTCCTTGATTCTTTTTTTTGATTTTGTTTTTTATGCTTTGCCCACAAACCGTTGTGTGGAAATTAAACGCGGCTTTCTTCCTCGACCATCACCGCATTTAAACAAAAATCCGCGATTTGTTTGACAAAGTAATCCTTGTAATTTTGATCAAACAACATGTTACGTGACGGATTTAAAGGTTCAATCACCACAAAAGTCATCGTACCTACTACACACAGTGCTGCGGTATTTAAATCTTCAAATCCAAATTCGCCGTTAATTTTCCCTTCGGCTAAAATCTCCTTGATGCTTTGTTTAAGCAATTGTTTACTACGAAAACGTTCATGTTCCACCGAAGGGTCAATGGGTTCAAACATGAGCGAATAGGCCAATTGGGGACTATTCATGGCTCGTTTGACAAAGGTGGTTACAGCCTTGTGTAATTTTTGCGTTGCTGACAATTCTTTACGTTGTGCAATCGAATTGAGAATCTCAATTTCATGCAAAATGGCTGCAGACAACACTTCAATTAACACCTGACTTTTGTTCTCAAAATAGCGATACACCAAGCCACTTGAAACGCCTGCGCGTTCTGCAATGGGTTGAATTTGCGCATCTTTAAGCCCACCTTGTGCAATCAACTCACGTGCAGATAACAAAATCGCAGCACGATTTTGCTCCATACGTTCTTGCATCAATGATGATCTTTTATAACTCATAATTTTATTCTCAACAAGACAAAAATGAATTTTAAATCAATTTCTGAATTTATATTCACTTTTTCAAAAAAACATTGTATGTTAGCTTTAAAAGCACAATAACAACCGCTTTAGACCAAGTGATTTGGCAAGAATAAATACAAATTCAGGATGAACACGCATGAACGCACATATTCCGTTACAACTCAGTCTACAAACGCTCACTTTCGGTTTGGATGATACTTTACTGGCTTTACGTGATTCCGTGGCAACATTTTGTGCCAAGGAGATTGCACCTCTTGCTGCTCAAGTTGACCGTGACAATCATTTCCCTGCGCATTTGTGGAAAAAAATGGGCGATATGGGCTTACATGGTTTGACGGTGAGTGAAGAATATGGTGGTTCGAACTTAGGCTATTTAGCGCACATTGTGGTGATGCAAGAAGTATCACGTGCTTCAGCAGCCATTGGCCTGTCTTATGGTGCACATTCCAACTTATGTATTAACCAAATCAAACGTAATGGTTCAGAACAGCAAAAACAAAAATACCTACCAAAATTAATTTCTGGTGATTACGTGGGTGCTTTAGCGATGTCTGAACCCAATGCCGGTTCAGATGTGGTGAGTATGAAATTACGTGCCGATGATCACGGCGACCATTATGTGTTAAATGGCTCAAAAATGTGGATCACCAATGGCGGTGATGCAGATGTGTTGGTGGTATATGCCAAAACTGACCTTAATGCTGGTGCCAAAGGCATGACAGCGTTCATTATTGAAAAAGGCATGCAAGGTTTTAGCCACGGTACCCATTTAGACAAGCTTGGTATGCGTGGTTCTAATACTTATCCGCTGTTCTTTGATAACGTCAAAGTACCAAAAGAAAACGTGATGGGCGGTGTGGGCAATGGTACTAAAGTGCTGATGAGCGGCTTAGATTATGAACGTGCAGTACTTAGCGCAGGCCCTCTTGGCATTATGGATGCCTGTATGGAC
>CAVBYE010000139.1:0-6304 GCA_963599285.1 Bacteroidaceae bacterium
CTTCGTCACCACCTGTACCGGCGCGAATTTCTAGATAAGCAGAGTTAGCATCATTTGGATCTTTCGGAATCATCAAAATATTTAAATCAGATTCAAGCGATTCAATCAGTGCTTTATTCTCTTTGATTTCTTCTACCGCCATTTCCTTAAAATCAGGATCGCTAAGCATGACTTGCGCGGTTTCGATATCTTCTTCTGCCTGTTTATATTTACCCCACACTTCAGTGATTTCAGTTAAATCATTATGTTCACGTGACAGTTGACGGAAGCGTTTGTTATCCGAAATCACTTCCACATCAGCTAAAAGTGCAGTGAGTTCTTCGTGACGATCACAGAGTTGATCTAAACGTAAGCGTAATGATTCTTTCATGGGGGAAGTAGTCTCAAATTACACGGTAGCCGATGCTACCTTTATTGCAAATTAAGCTTATTTTACCCACTCTTGGGGTTAAAAGACATCTTTAGGCTTGAATTGCTGGCCGCTTTTTCTGTGGCTGGATGAAAATGGCTTCTTATTCTCTCCATATTTGCTGCAATTTAAGTAACTTTTCACACAATTATTCACAATATTAATCAAAACCATACATAAGCCCTGCATAGTGTTGCATAGGGCCGGCAACTCTTCATATTTATCTCGATGTTATTGGTTAAATTAGCCATATCGAAACGTCAGTCACTCTGGGGATCATGATGAAATTAAATGCTTTAATGCTAGGAAGTCTCTTGGCGATGACTTCAGCCTTTAGTGTCACTGCACACGCCGACAGTAGTACACGTGTTGCCCTTGCTAGTGCCTTAGGCAGTGTTGCAGGCACCACGATTGGTAAAAATATTGGCGGTAACACTGGCGCAACTTTAGGCGCAGCTTTAGGCGGTGCAGGGGGTGCTGCGGCAGCGAGTAGCAGCAAAAATCGTAAGGAAGCCGCAATTGGGGGTGCCGTGGGTGGAGGTACAGGCTATTCAGTCAGTAAAGGTTGGATTGGTTCAGCTTTAGGTGCTGCTGGCGGTGCTGCCCTTGGCAATAAAGTGGCTAAAGATAAAGCAGCTGAAAAACAAGCTAAAAACCGCTGGAACAAAAAACGCCGTTAAACTCTGATCTTGCAGCCCTCGGGCTGCTTTTTTTAGCCTTATTGTTGATAAATGCACATCTCATTTACCAATATATCGAAAATATTCGATATACAAGCTTAAGCCTGCATCGTATGATTGAACTTCAATCATATACATCAAGGGATGCATGGCTATGCCCGCTTTGGCTGACACACGCTTTTCTATTTTAGATCTCGTACCGGTACGTGAACATCAGAGTATTGGCTTTGCACTGCAACATGCTCTGCAATTGGCACAACATGCCGAACAGTTAGGCTTTGAACGACTGTGGTTGGCAGAACACCATAATATGGAAGGGATTGCCAGTTCCGCGACCTCAGTTCTCTTAGGCTATTTATTGGCAAATACGCAAAAGATTAAAGTCGGCTCTGGTGGCATTATGCTGCCCAATCATGCCCCCTTAGTGATTGCAGAACAATTTGGTACCTTGGCAACGTTATATCCTGAACGTATTGAACTCGGTTTGGGGCGTGCGCCGGGCACAGATCCATTGACCATGCGTGCGCTGCGTCGTGGACAACAAGAAACTGAAGATCAATTCCCACGAGATGTTGCCGAAATTTTACAATACTTTAAGGCCCCACAACCGCATCAACGTATTGTTGCTACCCCTGGTCAAGATACCCACGTCCCTGTTTGGTTATTGGGATCGAGTTTATTTAGTGCACAGTTAGCCGCACAAATGGGCTTACCCTATTCATTCGCTTCGCATTTTGCACCACGCTATTTGGCACAAGCCATCGCATTGTATCGTGACAACTTCCAACCTTCTGAATATCTCGATCGCCCTTATGTCTCAATGGGCGTTCCAACTGTGATTGCCGAGACTGATGAAGAGGCACAGTTTTTAGCCACCAGCCCCTATCAACGTATTTTAAATATGTTCCGTGGTCAGCGCGGTAAACTACGTCCACCGGTTGAACATATGGATCAGATGTGGTCCGCGATGGAAAAAGCTTCTGTAGAGAGTTTTTATGCTCTGGCACAAATTGGCTCGCCCCAAACCGTTAAAACCGGGCTTGAACAACTGCTTGAAAAATATGCAGTGGATGAGTTTATTTTCACTTGCGATATCTATGACACCCAGAAACGTTTAGAGAATTTTAGTCATCTCATGCAGCTCAAATTGGCATAATTGGTATTTTTCTAAAATCAACCACCATTTATTTAAATGATAATGGTGGTTTTTTTGGCTAAAATTGAAAATATTTAGTTATAATCGATTAAAAAATAGACATTCAGATCAGGGGATTTCGGGCATTTTGGGGGTTATCACAGATTTAAATGCAGGGACTATATTCATTTACTTATATTATTTTCCTATTAATCCACAGCAAAATGATACAAAAAAGCCGCATTTTCTGCGGCTTTTTGCAGGGCTTAACTGATGCGGCGTTTTAGACCTGTCATCTGTAAAACGCGCGTTGAAATCTCTTCAATCGACATTTCTGACACGTTCAAATATTTAATACCTTCTGAAATATAGATTCCTTCGATGGCACGAAGCTCCATCTGACATTGGTTAAAGCTGGCATAACGACTATTGGCTTTACGTTCTGTACGAATCGCCACCAAGCGATCTGCATCAATCATCAGCCCAAAAAGCTTACTTTTGTGTGGGCGCAACACCGCAGGCAAGCGATTATCGTCTAAATCTTCCTCAGTGAGGGGGTAATTGGCCACACGAATCCCAAATTGTAGCGATAAATAAATCGAGGTCGGGGTTTTACCTGAACGAGATACGCCCACTAAAATCAGGTCTGCTTTATCATAATGGCGGGTACGTGCACCATCGTCATTATCGAGTGCAAAGTGCACGGCATCGATACGCGCTTTATACGATTCTGAGTTGGTAACTGCATGGGTTTGTCCGACTAAAGTTGTAGGCGAAGTGCCCAATTCTTCAGAAAGTTTGCCAATTAAGCCTTCAAATACATCGAGGTTTACAGCATGCGCTGTATTGATAATATCGCGCACATCAGGGTCAACCAATGTGTCAAAAACTAGCGGTTTTTCTCCATCTAAATCAGCACGTTGGTTGATTTCAGCCACCACATTCATCGCTGCTTCTTCAGTGGTAATATAAGGAATAATATGGATGTCAAAGTCCACATGGGGAAACTGTGCGAGCAGCGAATGTCCCAAGGTTTCAGCGGTAATCGCAGTACCGTCTGAAATAAAAAATACACTGCGCTTAATCGGTTTCTCGTCTGACATAAATTTTCTCCTTAAATATTTGTCTAAGTGCGCGATTATCTTTATAGTAAACCCATCTTACATGACAGTCGCTTAGTAAGAAGATAAAAACTAAGCTTTTAATAAACTCATGACAAGATAGTGATTCATACTGCAACCTGCAAAATGCAAAAAGTGGAGTAACAACTTTGGAAGCGCGCGTAATTGGTCTAGAAAAATTAGGGAAACACGACGTTGAACTCGTGGGTGGCAAAAACTCATCTCTAGGCGAGATGATTAGCCATTTAGCGAATGCAGGTGTTTCTGTACCTGGTGGTTTCGCAACAACCGCTCAAGCGTACCGTGAATTCCTTGAGCAAAGCGGCCTAAATGCGAAGATTAATGCAGAGCTTGCAGCACTTAACGTTGATGACGTTATTGCGCTTGCTGAAACAGGTGCTAAGATTCGTCAATGGATTGTAGAAACTCCGCTTACAGCGGCATTAGAACAAGAAGTTCGTGCAGCATTTGACGCGCTTTCTAACGGCAACCCTGATATCGCGGTTGCCGTTCGTTCATCTGCGACTGCAGAAGACTTACCTGATGCCTCTTTTGCTGGTCAACAAGAGACCTTCTTAAACATTCGCGGCATCGACAACGTTCTGATCGCGATTAAAGAAGTGTTTGCTTCTCTTTATAATGACCGCGCGATTTCTTACCGTGTACACCAAAACTTCGCACATGACGTCGTTGCGTTATCTGCGGGTATTCAACGCATGGTACGCTCTGAAACTGGCGCTGCGGGCGTGATGTTCACTCTAGATACAGAATCAGGTTTCCGTGATGCTGTATTCATTACCGCATCTTATGGTTTAGGTGAAATGGTCGTTCAAGGTGCTGTGAACCCTGACGAATTCTATATTTCTAAGCCACTTTTAAATGCAGGTAAACACGCGATTTTACGTCGTAACCTTGGCTCTAAACACCAAAAAATGATTTATGGTGAAGAAGCATCTGCAGGTAAATCTGTTGTTGTGGTTGATGTTGAAAAAGCAGAACGTCAACAGTTCGCTTTAAACGACCAAGAATTACAAGAATTAGCGAAACAAGCGTTAATTATTGAAAACCATTACGGTGCGCCAATGGACATCGAATGGGCAAAAGACGGTGACGACGGTAAAATCTATATCGTTCAAGCACGTCCAGAAACAGTAAAAAGCCGTGAAAACGTCGGCACAATGGAACGCTACTTGTTAAAACAAAAAGGCACTGTCGTTTGTGAAGGTCGTTCAATCGGTCAACGCATCGGTTCAGGTCGCGTACGCATTGTGACATCAATCCAAGAAATGGATAAAGTTCAAGACGGCGACGTGCTTGTCTCTGACATGACAGATCCGGATTGGGAACCTGTAATGAAACGTGCGGCTGCGATTGTCACTAACCGTGGTGGTCGTACCTGTCACGCAGCGATTATTGCACGTGAACTTGGCGTTCCTGCGATTGTGGGTTGTGGTAATGCCACTGAAGTACTTGTAGATGGTCAAGAAGTGACTGTGTCATGTGCTGAAGGTGATACTGGCTTCATTTATGAAGGCGCATTGGACTTTGAAGTGCAAACCAACTCTGTTGAGTCTATGCCTGACCTACCATTTAAAGTAATGATGAACGTGGGTAACCCAGATCGTGCATTCTCGTTCGCACAAATTCCAAACGCAGGTATTGGTCTAGCGCGTCTTGAGTTCATCATTAACCGTATGATTGGCGTGCATCCTAAAGCATTAATCAACATCGATAGCTTACCGCGTGAAACACGTGCAGCGGTAATGGCACGTACTGCAGGTTATGCATCTCCAATCGAATTCTATGTTGAAAAATTGGTTGAAGGTATCTCTACCCTTGCTGCAGCGTTTGCTGACAAGCCAGTGATCGTACGTATGTCTGACTTTAAGTCAAACGAATACGCAAACTTGATCGGTGGTAAGTTATACGAACCTGAAGAAGAAAACCCAATGTTGGGCTTCCGTGGTGCGAGCCGTTATGTATCTGAAAACTTCCGTGACTGCTTCGAACTTGAATGCCGTGCACTGAAAAAAGCACGTGACGAAATGGGCTTAACCAACATTCAGATCATGATTCCATTCGTACGTACTGTTGCTGAAGCAAAACGTGTGATTGAGTTGTTGGCTGCAAATGGTCTAAAACGTGGTGAAAATGGTCTGAAAGTGATCATGATGTGTGAACTTCCAACCAACGCATTATTGGCTGACCAATTCCTTGAACACTTCGATGGCTTCTCTATCGGTTCAAACGACTTAACACAGTTAACATTGGGTCTAGACCGTGACTCAGGTATTGTGTCTCACTTGTTCGACGAACGTGACCCTGCTGTGAAAGCATTGCTTTCTCTTGCAATCCAAGCATGTCGCCGCGCAGGTAAATATGTAGGTATCTGTGGCCAAGGTCCTTCAGACCACCCAGATCTTGCACGTTGGTTAATGGATGAAGGTATTGACTCAGTCTCTTTAAACCCAGACTCAGTACTAGATACTTGGTTCTTCCTTGCAGGTGAAAAAGCATAAGTTGCTTTTAGACTGTAAATAAAAAAAGACCCTTTACGGGTCTTTTTTTTATGCACTCACTTTAAGTGATTATATATTTTGGTTATTTATCGACAAAACGGCTTGATTATTGCTAAGTTCTCCCCCATAACCATTTCAGGCAGCTTGAGTGACGATGATCTCCGTCGTCCTAAGATGATTTTTTAATATTCAAATCGACTGAGCAATGCAGTGACATTGTGCTCATGTGTTTTAAATTTTGAGATAACATATTTATGCAGATTTACTTGGCGCGTAACAATCAACAAGCTGGTCCTTATAGCGTAGAACAACTCAACCAAATGTTAGCCACTCAACAAGTGCTGCTCACAGATCTCGCTTGGCACCAAGGTATGAGCGAATGGAAAGCTTTAGGTGAATTAACCCAAGGTCAACTGTCTTATCAACCTGCAGGCTATGTA
>CAVBYE010000140.1:0-6229 GCA_963599285.1 Bacteroidaceae bacterium
ATCCATATTGCTCATGCGATTTCCTATTTTTTTTATGTCTTGTGCTGTTATTTTTTAACCCGATAACCTTGTTTTTTCAATTCTAATTTCGCAATCATGGCTTTATGCACTTCATCTGGACCATCGGCCAAACGTAGCGCACGGGCTTGGGCAAAGAAAGCGGTTAAAGGGGTATCTTGAGATAAGCCTTTGCCACCATGAATCTGCATGGCCATATCGACCACTTGCTCGAGTACTTTCGGTGCAACCACTTTAATCGCCGAAATTTCGGTTAACGCCGCCATGGTGCCCAAATGATCCATTTTATAGGCTGCAAACAAAGTCAATAAACGTGCTTGATCAATGGCCACCCGCGCCTCTGCCACGCGCTCTAAATTACCGCCTAGGGTTAAAATTGGTTGACCGAACGCTTCACGCTGCATACCGCGCTGAATCATCAAACCTAGAGCATGTTCTGCTGCGCCAATACAGCGCATACAATGATGAATCCGTCCTGGCCCTAAACGGCCTTGGGCAATTTCAAAGCCTTGACCTGCCCCGCCAATAAAGTTGGCAAGCGGAACACGAACATTTTCAAAACTGACTTCACCATGGCCATGCGGAGCATCGTAGTCGCCAAATACAGGGAGCATACGCTCAATTTTGACCCCGGGCGTGTTTATGGGCACCAACACCATAGAATGTTGATGATGGCGGTCTTTTTTTGCATCTGGCGTGTGTGCCATAAAAATAATCAGTTTGGCATTGGGGTCGCCTAAACCCGATGACCACCATTTTCGTCCATTTAAGACAATGTCATGACCATCGACCAGCGCTGTGGCTTGCATATTGGTGGCATCACTAGATGCCACGTCAGGTTCAGTCATACAAAAAACCGAGCGAATTTCTCCAGCCAATAACGGCTTCAGCCATTGTTGTTGCTGCTGCTTAGAGCCATAACGCCACAACAATTCCATGTTACCGCTGTCTGGTGCATTACAGTTAAAGACGGTGGGTGCAAGCAGGCTGTGTCCAGTCAACTCAGCAATATGGGCATATTCTTGCACAGTTAAACCAGCGCCCAGCACAGGGTCGGGTAGAAACATATTCCATAAGCCTTGCTGCTGGGCTTTTTGTTTCAGGGTATGCAGTTGCTCAGGCCATTGCCAACGACGCCAATCCCCACCTGCATTCAGCTGATGGACCTGTTGCCAAAATGCCGCTTCAATGGGCTGAATTTCATGCTCAATAAAGGCTTGTGTACGTTGTTTTAAGTCTTGGGCATGTGCGGAGAGTTGAAACATAGTGCCTCGTTATTATTGTTGAGTGGGTCTTTACAGCAGCTTAATCGAACTTCTACTATGAATAAAATGATTTAATTTTATACAAGACTATGCATACTGTTCATAACCCAACTGTTGATCTAAGTGTTTTATATCGCTTAGATTTAAACCTTTATCCTTTATTTTTAGCCATTTACCAGCAAAAAAGTATTTCTAAAGCCGCACTGTTGTTGTGTATGAGTCAATCTGCCGCGAGCCATGCCTTACAGCGCTTACGTCAGCAATTGCAAGATGAGGTGTTTATTCGTATTGGTCAACAGATGCAGCCTACCGCTTTGGCCGAGCAGCTTTATCCTGACATTCAACAGGCCATGCAATTATTACAGCGTGTGAGCAAACCACAAACAAGCTTTGAGCCACAGCGCTTACATGCATTAAAGCTTGCCGTGCATGACGAAATTGAAGCCTTGCTGCTGCCCAAATTGTGGCAGCATTTTCGCCAATTTAATCCAGACATTCAGATCCAAAGCTATAAATTGAAGCGTCAAACCATGCTGCATGACCTTGCCACCCAACAATTAGATGTGGTGTTCGACTTTAAACAGCATTGGCATGACAAAATAAATTTTCACGCCTTATTTTCAGATCAGTTTGTACTGTGTAGCCAACGTAATGCACTGAGTTTAGACGACTATCTTGGTGCACAACATATTGGGGTATCCTCACGGCGTACCGGCATCTTACTTGAGGATCTGTTTTTAAAGCAGCATCAACTGTCACGACATATCGTGGTTCGGGTTCAACACTATGCCACGGCCTTACAACTGCTGGCCCGAGAACCCGATTTAGTCCTGACCTTACCCCAAAATGTGCTCAATCATGTGCATGTGCCTGCACATGTACAGGTGCATCCTGTTCCAATTGCCCTGTCTGAAATTAGTTTAGGCATGTATTGGCATCATGATCTACAGCAACACCCAAGACATCAATGTATTCGTCAGCAAGTGCTGCACCTGTTTCAAGCTTAAAAAAGGCAGCCGAAGCTGCCCAATTTACGCACTGCGTCGATGCAGCTGTTCTTGTTGATGTTTGTATACCGTATCACTGAACTCACCAAGCACCGAGACTTTTTCAAATACGTGTTCACCATACATCAAGTCTTCAATAAAGCGTTCTGCATCCACACGCGACAATTGACATAAGGCTGCCACTAAACGCGAGTTGTCATAGGCAATGCGCTGGCTGACCTGTGCGAGTGCATCATCTTTACGCTTCCAAAACAGTTTTTTTAAGTCAATCTGGGTCACATCGACCGCCAGATCAATGGCCGGCACCTCAAGCCATTCAATCAGATAGTACCCTTCAAGCTGCTGCTTTAATTCTGCAATCAGGCTGGGTGCACCTAAGGTCACAATGCGTTGGGTATGCGGATCAAGCAATGCCTGTAACACACTGGCCAGATAAAATTCGCTGGCATTCAGCGCTGTATCTTGTAAATCGAAACACAGTTGCATTTCGCTTAAGCTTTTGGCTTTGGCCGACGCCAGGGCATCGGTACGGAAATAATGCGTATAGAACTGCATTAACCATGGCTCAGCGCGTGCCACATAATGGGTAGGGTAGTTCAGCACACTACACAACAACGGTGTAATGGCATAACTGATGTTGGCTGCTTGCTCAGCTTGCTGTAACACATAAATTGATGTGTTGACTCCGTGAGCACGCTGCTGCAAGCATTGCTCAAGCTGTGCATTTAAAGCCTCTCGGGTTGCATAACCGAGATGATTCAAAATACGCGCTTCACTTTCAGAAGACACATGCAATGCATGCCATATGTTTTGCAATTCTAAAGACACAAGCCACCCAACACCACACTGAAAATTGAACTGCTCATTTTAGCAACAAATCTCACCTTTATGTTGTGCTCTGCTTAAAAAAACACTGCAATGACTCGGATTTTTGTCGTACTTTTCCATTAACATCAAGCCAAAGCATGCTAAAAAAATAGCTGAATGCTGCTGAGCGATGCTTAAATATATGTCTTTGCTGCGCAAAGATCGCGCTCCCATCTGTCATAAGCCCTATTTTTCATTTATATGAATCACAATCTTGATCACATGAATAAGACAGATGAACTGCGGTCGTACACATATTTTCTCGCATAAAATCCAACTGACGCTGTCACAAAGCCGGTGCTGATCATGCACAGAGATAAGCCGTCCAACTTCAAGCAAATTAAATTGCATATGGTGATAAATAGGCGTATTTTAGCGCGATTTAATGCTGTTATTCTGAGCAATTGCTTTAGCTAAATATGTGACCGCTGCTTGCTGTCGCTACTGCCCCCTTCTCTTTAGCCTGCACCTAGGAGTCTTTGGATGTCTGACCCTAAACCTGCACTGTGGACCCGTAATTTTGTCCTGATCAGTGCGATGAATTTTCAGTTGGTTCTGATTTTTTATCTCTTGGTCATTGTGATGGTCGGCTATGCGATTCATGAACTTGGTGCCTCCACTGCACAAGGCGGCTTGGTGTCAGGGATCTTTATTGTGGGCACCTTAATTGGACGTCTATTCATTGGCCCATTCATACAGCGTTTTGGGGCAAAAAACACCTTAATGTCGGGGCTGATTGGATTTTTGCTCTGTTCATTGTTGTACTTTTTGCCGCTGGATTTAAAAAGTGTCTTCGCAGTACGCTTTTTCCATGGCCTATCGATGGGCGTTGCCTCTACCGTATTGGGTACTTTAATTGCGCAAATTATTCCCCCGCAACGTCGTGGTGAAGGCATCGGTTATTTTAGTATGAGCACCACGTTGGCAACAGCCATCGGTCCTTTTCTGGCGATTTACGCCATGCAATATGTGGGCTATGCCGAGATTTTCATGCTTTCCAGTCTGATTGCACTCAGTGCCATTGGGGTGGCCGGCTTTATTCGTCCACCGCAACGAATTGGGTCGCCATCGTCTCGTGCAGCTGCCCCTAAAGCGACTGGCTCGCGCTATATTGAAAAAAAAGCGCTGCCTATTTCTACTGTAATTTTGTGCTGCTCAATGGCCTATGTAGGGGTGCTCTCGTTTTTAAGTTTCTATGCCAAAGAAATTCATTTGGTTGAAACCGCGCTGTTTTTCTTCTTGGTGTATGCTGTGACCATTTTAATCTCTCGCCCGATCACTGGCCCACTGATGGATCGACGCGGAGAAAACATGATTATGTATCCGGCTTTTATCTGCATGGCCGTCGGTTTATTGCTCTTAAGTCAGGCCAATTCCAGTGTATTACTGCTCAGTAGTGCAGCATTACTTGGTCTTGGCTATGGCAATATTCAGTCCGTGTGTCAAACCATTGCCATTAAGCAAGTCAGCATTGAACGCGCCGGTTATGCCACTTCAACCTTCTTTATTTTCCTAGATGCTGGTTTAGGTTTTGGCCCCTACTTAATTGGCCTGGCACTTGACTCAATTTCTTACAGCAGTTTGTATGTGTATAGCGCTGTATTTACCCTTGGCTGCTTAGTGCTGTATTACCTGCTGCATGGCCGAATGACCACGCATGGCTAAAACGCTGCCGATATTCAAGCGGAGTTAGCCCCGTATGTTGACGAAATAAACGTCGAAATGAGCTCGGATCATGGTAGCCCACCTGTTGCATAATCTCATCAACAGGGTATGCCGTCTCTTGCAACCGCTTCTGTGCTGCCTCAATCCGAATAATTTGTAGATAACGATTTGGCGGCATCCCCAATGCAGCCTTAAAGCGCCGAATTAACGTGCGCACGGTCAAATTAAAGCGTGTTGCAAGTTCTTCAAGCGAACACAGCTGATGAAAATTGAGTGCTAGCCAATCTTGGATCTGTTGAATGAGCAGGTCTTGATGCGGTGTGGCCACGCGTAAAGCCGCATACGACAATTGACTGTCACGGCGATAATCAATCACAAATGCTCGTGCCGTATGTACCGCAGTTTCACCCCCATAGAAACGTTCTACAAAGTGCAGTCCCAAATCAAACCAAGCCCCACCACCGCCCGCACAGTAAATATCACCATCTCGGCTCATCATTTGTTCTGCGTGCAGTTTAACTTGTGGATAACGCTGCCGAAAGGCGTCTTGAAAGCCCCAATGGGTGGTGGCCAATCGTCCATCCAAAATTCCGGCCTCGGCCAGAAAAAAACTGCCCGTACAATTGCCTGCAATGATCCAGTGTTGCTGTGCCGCACGTTGCAGTAATCCGCACAACTCAGGATGCTGCGCTAAGGTTTGCCCGATGGGCCCACCGATGGTCGGGACAATTAAAATATCAGGCCTGTGAATTTGGGCATAGCTCATCTGCGCCTCTAGGCACAGACCATGCACACAACGAATGGGCTGCCCTTGAGATGAGGCAATTTTGACTTCAAATAGGCGCTGAATGGGCTGCTGCTGAATTCGATGCCAGCTCACCCCCGCCATCGACAACAAATCGACAATTCCTGTTATTGCCGAGGCTAAGGCACCGTCAAATGCGGCCACCACCACTTGAATCGGGGCTGTTATTTTTGTCATTTTTGGCTTGTTTGATGTCATTATGCACAATTAACGCATATCTTAAAGCTCGTTACAATGGGCTAAAATTCACTCACCTGTATGGAAAACAATAAGAATGACTGCACTGATCAATTGGAAAGATCTGAATTTTTTGCTCTATGATGTATTTAAAGCTGAGCAGCTTGCAAAAATTGAACGTTATCAAGAACATGATCGTACAACCTTTGATGGCATCTTAAATACCGCAGACAAAATTGCACGCGAATATTTTGCCCCTCACAATGCCAAGGCTGATGAACATGAACCGCGCTTTGATGGTGAAACCGTGCATACGCTGCCTGAAGTGAAACAAGCTTGGCAACATTTTGCTGCCGCAGGTCTCATTGGTGCACAGCACGACTATGATGTGGGTGGGATGCAGCTGCCTAAATTAATTCATATGG
>CAVBYE010000141.1:0-6163 GCA_963599285.1 Bacteroidaceae bacterium
CACCACGCCAGTAAGCGCCTGACATTTTAGTCAGTTTGAATGCTTTTAAGAATTTTGTATTTGGTACGTGCGGACCACGGCACATATCCAAGTAGTCTTGATGGTAGTACAAGCCCATTTGTGTTTCTTCAGGCATGTCTTCAATCAGACGTAATTTATAGTCTTCGCCACGTTTGGTGAATTCAGCAATCACTTCGTCACGTGGGGTCATTTTTTTGATGACATCGTAGTCTTGATCGATGAGCTTCTTCATACGCTCTTCAATCGCAGCCATATCTTCTGGTGTAAATGGCTTTTCGCTGAAGATGTCGTAGTAGAAACCATCTTCAATGACAGGGCCAATCACCATCTTTGCTTCAGGGAACAATTGCTTAACTGCGTGACCTACAAGATGCGCGCAAGAGTGACGGATGATATGAACACCATCTTCATCTTTTGGGGTAATAATTTGTAGGGTTGCATCTTCGGTGATTAAGTCAGATGCATCGACAAGTTGACCGTTAACACGACCTGCAACTGTATTTTTTGCAAGACCAGGACCGATGCTCAGCGCAACGTCCATCACAGATACGGCTTGATCAAATTGTTTTTGATCGCCATTTGGCAAAGTGATAATTGGCATAAAAAATCCTTAAGGAGTGATGCCCCGTACCATAGAGCATGTCACCGCGAGATTATGATCGAGGGAAACCCTCAAAAATATAAAAACGGCGGATAAATTAAAATCGCCTAGAATTTTACACAGATCAAGCTGTTTAATAAACTGTTAAAGCAGCTTTTCTGAAGCCAATTCACCCCCGAGTAGACATCGCTGCTTACAATTACTGAAGTACAGTAAAGAAATTCCATATTATGCTGTATATAGAGCCTGCGTGTGGCTCAACTCAACAACAAAAATGCTAAAAACAATATTTCGACCTGATTTAACCCACCCGAATCTTCATGATTCATAGGCAGGTGATATGCAACCCCATCGTTTAAAAACCTTCTCTGAATTACAGCCTTTACAGCCCGCTTATGCACTTGCAGCCAATGTTGACTTGGTGCTTCTACGCCTAGAGGATCATGACCCTGAACAAGTGGTGGTGATGTATGGGCGCTGTCAACACCGCGGTGCGCTGATGTCTGATGCCCACATTCAAGGTGATAAAATTGTCTGTGGTTTACATGGCTCGCATTACATTTATAAAACTGGCATTAACCCACGTTACCTCAATAAAAACCTGAAAAAATTTAAAGCTTGGGTCGAAAATGATCAGGTTTATGTCGATTTAGAAGAAATTGCCGCGTGGGAGAAACGCAATCCGCAACAATATAACCGTGAACGCTATCAAGGCTTATATGCTGATTCCCAACCTGCGCCTGAAGAGCCCCATAACCGTTTTATTTTAGAACTTGCGCGTCATGGCTTAAACAACTTAGGTCATCATGGGCCAATGGCAGCCATGGGAGTGCCTTTTGATCAACTGCCCAAATGGGAAGATATTCAACTGCTCACGGCACAGCTTTGGAAAGTACCGCTCCTTGATGATGTAGCTGTGGCAACACAAGTGGTGATTGGACCCAATGCCAAAAAACCTTTGACGCTTGAGATTCCGTTGTTTGTTTCTGATATGAGTTTTGGTTCATTGTCACAAGAGGCAAAGATTGCTTTAGCGACAGGGGCTGAACTTGCAGGAACCGGTATTTGCTCGGGTGAAGGTGGTATGCTCGATGACGAACAAGCAGCCAACTCACGCTATTTTTATGAACTTGCCTCTGCACGTTTTGGTTATAGCATTGAGAAAGTAAAACAGTGCCAAGCATTTCACTTTAAAGGTGGTCAGGCGGCCAAAACCGGTACCGGCGGACATTTACCGGGGCATAAAGTGGTGGGCAAAATTGCCCAAGTCCGTGACTTAGCTGAAGGCGAAGCTGCCATTTCCCCTGCAACCTTCCCAGATTGGACAGAACTATCACAATACAAAGCATTTGCCAATGATGTACGTGAAGCCACTGGCGGCATTCCGATTGGCTTTAAACTCTCAGCACAACATATTGAAAAAGATATTGATGCTGCACTCGCGATTGGTGTGGACTATATTATTTTAGATGGTCGTGGTGGTGGTACAGGCGCAGCACCCACCCTATTTCGGGATAATATTTCAGTGCCGACCATTCCAGCGCTCGCACGTGCACGTCGGCACTTAGACCGTTTAGGACGCCGTGATATCAGTCTTATCATTACTGGCGGTTTACGAGTACCGGCCGACTTCATTAAAGCACTTGCACTTGGCGCAGATGCCATCGCAATTTCCAACTCAGCCATGCAAGCGATTGGTTGTCTGGGTATGCGCGCCTGTCAGAGCAACGACTGCCCTGTGGGCATTGCGACTCAACAAGATCATTTGCGCCGTCGTTTGGAAATTGAAAAATCAGCCCAACAGTTGGCTAACTTTCTGCATGCCTCTGTTGAATTGATGCAAGTGATGGCGCGAGCATGTGGCCATCATCATTTAAATCAATTTAGTATTGCGGATCTGACCACGTGGAAAAAAGAGATCCATCACTTAACCGGCATTCATTATGGCGGCTTGTATGAATAGTCGGCTTTCTCATCCATCGACTAAAGCCTAACTGCAAAATAGCCATGAAGTCCGTATGGTAAGCAGCTTAAAAGAATAATCAGGATCTCTGTATGAGCGATAGCGGTGGGGCAAGGACTGCCATACATAACAGCTTACTCGATTTATCTCTAGATCAGTTGGGCAGCTTGGCGCAACAGCATCCCAACCAAATTGCCCTACAATACGGCAAACACTGTATGACATGGTGGCAAATTCATCTGCGTTGCCAACAATTTATCGCGCAGTTAAAACCGTTGTTGCAACAGTTTCCACACTTCGCTGTGACGACGCTGTTACCTAATGTCCCCGCACGTATAGAGGCAGCTTTGGTCAGTAGAGCACTAGGACTGGCTTATTGTGCATTTTCTGGCACAGAGACTGTAACAGTCATTCGCCAGCAGCTACAACAACAGCCCAGCCTGTTGTTGGTTGATCCTGAATATAGTGCTTTAGCACAAGCAGCGCTGCAGCACGTCAATCACCCAGTTATCGTCTTAGATGTTGAAGATGAACATTATGCTTTATGTTTTAGTGCGCCAATTGGTCAAGCCGAATACGAAGATTGGTTACAAGAGAGCGAGATCACCTTAACTGATGTACTATTTCCGAGCTTGGCTCGCCCAACTGATTTACCGCTGCCTTACCGTTGTCAGCGTGCATAAAAAAAGCAACCTAAAGGTTGCTCTTTTAGGACTTAATTGTCTGAAATTAAGGCCACTTGCTGAATATAGTTAAATAATTTTAACTTTGAAGCAGCAAGTTCTTCTGCAGAGACCTGATTCTTAATATCGCGGTGAATACGCAATAAGTGTTGACGAATCGGATGATGCTCTGCGGCATTATGCGACTTCATAAACTCTTTGATTACCGGATCGCCCTGATTGATCATACGATCAACCCAACGCTGTAATTGTGCTGTCTTTTTTAACCCTTGTTGTGGGGTTAAATAAGACAAAATCATGCTTTCATCTTCGTTACGTAACAGTTTACCAATACGTAAAAACTGACGACGGCGTGCCTCACCTGAAGTAATGCTACGTACATCCAGGAGTGCTTCAATTAAGCGTTCTTCAACGGGGAGATTATTGATTTGCTTAATACTAAGCTGTGCAAGCTGCTCACCTAAAGCCGCCATACGTTGTACGGCTTTTTTCTGTTCGGTTTTACTTGCACGTCCTTCCAAAGACTCAAAGTCGTCTTCGGTAAAACGGGTTGGTCGACGTGCCACGATTAATCTGCCTCGTAAAATTTTGCTGCAAACAGTGCTTGAATCTCTGATAAAGCTTTTTCTTCATCAGACCCATCAATCACCAAGCGTAAAGTTGTGCCTTTGCCTGCACCAAGCATGAGCAAAGACATAATATTTTTTGCATCTACTAATTTATCACCTTTGCCAATTTGAATCGACGAACGAAATTTGGTGGTGACTTCAATCAGCTTACCAGATGCACGCGCATGTAAACCTAGTTTATTAATTACGTCAACAGTTGTGTCGATCATGACCAGTGCTTCATTTCTCGGTGTAAGACTTGAATAGACCATTTTGCCTCAAGAGCTTTTTTGAGTCTATCCACAATATAAACTGAACGATGTTGCCCACCTGTACAGCCAATCGAGACCGTAATATAGTGACGATGTCCTTCTGCAAATGCAGGCAACCACTTATCTAAAAAGCTGTAAATGTCATTAAACATGTCATGGACTTGTTCACTTTGATCTAAGAATGTCTGCACAGGTTGATCTAACCCTGAAAATTTACGCAGTTCTAAATCCCAATGTGGATTCGGCAAATGCCGTACATCAAATACATAATCCGTATCTAACGGAATACCATGTTTATAACCAAAAGATTGTAAAATTAAAATTAACTGGTCACTTTGACCGAGTTTAAATAATAAATCGTGCTTGAGATCATGCACGCTTTTATCGGTGGTATCAATGAGTACCGTAGCACGCATTTGAATGGGTTGTAATAAAATTTTTTCCTCTTGAATACACATGGTCAAACTTTGAAAACGTGCAGACAAAGGATGCGGTCGGCGTGAGGCACTAAAACGAGAAAACAGTTGTTTGTCTTGGGTGGACAAATAAATGATATCCACCGTGCCATGCTTTTGTAGATGTTCAAACACCTCATCAAACTCTTGCAAGTCTTCACGGGTACTTCGAATATCTACACCAAGCGCTAACAGCTCAAGATTATTTTCATGGTCAATTTTTTCGACAATTTCGGGCAGCAATGCCAAAGGCAAGTTATCAATACAGTAATAACCTAAATCTTCAAGCACTTGCAATGCTGATGATTTACCTGAACCGGATTGTCCTGTCACGATTAAGATGCGCTTCATGGCAAAGCTGTCCCCTGTCACTAATCGGCATTACGCACTATATTTGACCTGCAAATTATCAATTAAACGTGTGTTGCCTAATTTTGCCGCAACAAAAAGGACGATGTCTTGGTTAAATTGTTGCGTTTTGTTGAGTTCAGGTGTGCGTGCTTCAACATAATCCACCACAAAACCTGCCGCAGTTAAGTTATCTGCCAGTGTGACTAAAGCCTCACTGAGTGCGGTACCTTGCTGTAAGCTTTGTTCAGCTGCTTTTAGGCTTTGATAAATGGTTGGGGCAAGGGCACGATCTGCTGCACTTAAATATCCATTTCGTGAACTTAAAGCCAAGCCATCTTCAGCACGGGCAATTGGCACACCAACAATCTCAATTGGCATATTTAAATCTTGTACAAATTGGCGAATCACAGCCAATTGTTGATAGTCTTTTTCGCCAAAGAATGCACGTGTCGGCTGCACAATGTTAAACAGTTTTGTGACCACCACAGCAACGCCATCAAAATGACCCGGACGCTGTGCCCCACATAAATCATCGGTAATGCTGCTGACTGAAATATTGGTCAGGCGCGGTTGCTTGCCATACATTTGTTCAACGGTTGGCGCAAACACCAAATCACAGCCCACGTCAGCGAGTAACTGTTGATCTTGTTCTAGGGTACGTGGATAGCTATCAAAGTCTTCATTTGGCCCAAACTGAATGGGATTGACAAAAATACTCACCACCACCACATCACATTGCTTTTTGGCTTCACGCACCAAATTTAAGTGACCTTGGTGCAAATTGCCCATCGTTGGCACTAAGCCAATGCTTTGACCCGCACGACGTGCTGCATTTAAGATCTCGTTTAGACCTTGGATTGTGGTTTCTGTTTTCATCATTACAGCTCAACTTGGAACGTATGTTCACGTGCCGGGAAAGATCCATCTAATACAGCATTGTGGTAGGCTTTAAACGCATCCAAAATCGCTGTTTCACCTGCTTGCTCTTGCATAAAGTTGCGTACAAACTTCGCCACACGACCAAAGGTTAAACCCAGCATATCTTGGACCACTAACACTTGACCGTCTGTGGCGTTGCCCGCGCCAATACCAATCACAGGCGTGTTCGGGAATAATTCGGTAATTTCTTGGCCAAGCTGTGCAGGTACACATTCAAGCAATAACACTGCAGCACCAGCCTCGACCACAGCCCTACAATCAGCAATCAAC
>CAVBYE010000142.1:0-6163 GCA_963599285.1 Bacteroidaceae bacterium
CGTTAAGGAGCCTCTATATGAATATTGCATTTATTGGTTTGGGCAACATGGGTGGCCCAATGGCACAAAACTTACTTAAAGCAGGACAAAAGGTCTATGGCTTTGATTTAAGTGAAACCGCCTTAGAACACTTTTCTCAGGCAGGTGGCATCATTTGTCAAAGCCCACAACAAGCCGCACGTCAGGCGGATGTAGTGATTACCATGCTGCCCGCTGCCAAGCATGTCCAAGAGGTTTATCTTGGAGAAAAGGGCATCTTGGCAGTATTAAAATCGGGTGCATATTGTATTGACAGTAGCACCATTGACCCACAAACCATTCAAGAAATTGCAAGCACTGCCAAAACACGTGGGATCTTGGTCTGTGATGCTCCTGTGTCTGGTGGCACCTTGGGTGCACAGGCCGGCACTTTAACCTTTATGGTTGGTGCTGAACATGACACGCTGATTGCGGTGAGTTCAGTACTTAAACACATGGGCAGCAACATTGTGCATTGTGGTGATGTGGGTACAGGCCAAATTGCCAAAATTTGTAATAACCTGATTTTGGGTATTTCGATGGCGGCTGTCGCAGAAGGCATGGCCTTAGGCGCACAGTTAGGCATTGATCCACAAGCCTTAGCTGGTGTGATTAATAGCTCAACTGGACGTTGCTGGAGTTCAGAGATTTATAACCCTTGGCCAGGTATTTGTCCAAATGCCCCTGCATCGCGTGGTTATCGTGATGGCTTTGCAGCGCAGTTGATGCTCAAAGATTTAGGCTTGGCATTACAAGCAGCCGAGCAAGTCGATCAATCTGTGGTGTTGGGGGAGTTTGTAAAAAACTTCTATCAACAACTGTGTGATCAAGGCCAAGGCCATTTAGATTTTTCGAATATTATTCAACACTATTTGCCTGAGCCTGTTGTGGCTTAAGGCAAACCAGCAAGGTCGCAAGGAGCTGCGACCTTTTGATCTTCAGGTCAAGACATAACAATAAATCGACTGAGGTAGAGCGGATGCTAAATTATCAACAAAAAGCCGAGAATTTTGATTTAAATCAAGCAGCACAAGAATTTTTATCTGGCGATTTAAACGCACTAAATGCCTGCTATGAATGTTGCGATCGCCATGCATTGCCGGGGCGCATTGCCTTATTTTGGCAAGGAAAGGACGGACGTAAATTACAATATACCTTTGCTGAACTGCAAAAACGTGCCGCACAATTTGCCAACTTTTTAAAAGCCCAAGGCGTGAGCAAAGGGGACCGTGTTTCAGGTTTATTACCGCGTACCCCTGAACTGATTATTACGATTTTGGCCACTTGGCGTATTGGTGCAGTCTATCAACCCTTATTTACCGCATTTGGCCCAAAAGCGATTGAGCATCGTGTGAATTTGGCTAAAAGTAAATTTGTGGTGACTGATTTAGGCAACCGTGACAAGCTCAAAGAGGTAGAAGGCTGCCCAAGTATTATTACTGTGACGGGTGAAAAAGGTACAGGTCTATATCAAGGCGATTACAGCTTCTGGGCGGAAGTTGAACGTCAATCGAGTGTTTGTCCAATTGAATATTTAAACAGCGATGATCCGTTCTTATTGATGTTTACCTCAGGCACGACCGGCCCTGCCAAACCGCTCAAAGTGCCACTAAAAGCCTTGATTGCCTTTGGTGGTTATATGAAACATGCCATTGGTTTGCAGCCACAAGATAGCTTCTGGAATATTGCCGATCCGGGTTGGGCATATGGTTTGTATTATGGCATTACCGGCCCGCTGCTTTTGGGTCAACCGACCCTGTTCTATGAAGGTGGCTTTACTATTGAGAGCCTATGCCAAATTGTGAAAGATTATAACGTCACTAACTTAGCAGGTGCACCAACCGCGTATCGTATGATGCTTGCCGCAGATCAAAAGCAAATGCAAAAACTACGTGGACAATTCCGTGTGGTCAGCAGTGCCGGTGAACCGTTAAATCCTGAAGTAATTCGTTGGTTTGAACAGGTGCTAGATGCGCCAATTTATGATCATTATGGTCAAACGGAAGTGGGCATGGTGGTGTGTAATCATCATGGTTTAACACATGAGGTCAAAGCAGGTTCTGCTGGATTTGCAAGTCCAGGCTATCGTATTGTCAGTGTTGATGAACAAGGCAAAGAATTGCCGTATGACACCCCGGGGATTTTAGCGGTCGATTTAGCGCAATCGCCGATGATGTGGTTTGGTGGCTATGAAGAAAGCCGTAAATCACCATTTGTAAACAACTACTATTTAACTGGCGATACCGCAGAAATTCATGCCGATGGCAGTATGAGTTTTGTTGGGCGTAGCGATGATGTGATCACTACCTCAGGTTATCGTATTGGTCCATTTGATGTGGAAAGTGCATTACTTGAACATGAAGCTGTGATTGAAGCAGCTGTGATTGGTGTACCTGATCCTGAGCGTACCGAAATTGTGAAAGCCTTTGTGGTGCTCGCTCATGGAGATGCTGCATCAGCGCAGTTGGCTGACAGTTTAAGTCAATTTGTGAAAAAGCGTCTGTCGGCACATGCTTATCCGCGTGCAGTGGAATTTGTGACAGAATTGCCGAAAACCCCAAGTGGTAAAATTCAGCGCTTCTTATTGCGTAATCAAGAAATCGAAAAACAAAAAACTCAGCTCAATGTGGCAAGCTAAATCATAAGGATATGTACAGATGAATATGCAATACGAACAGGCTCAGGCAGAGCATGCAGCAAGCTTCCCAACCGCAGCGCAATACACCGAAGAGCAACTGCTCATTCAAGATATGACCAAAAGCTTTGCAGCCGAACAAATTAAACCGTATGCCGCAGAGTGGGACACTACAGGTGCATTCCCGGCACAGGCTTTAAAGCAAATGGGCGAGCTAGGTTTATTGGGCATGCTCGTGACAGAAGAGTGGGGCGGTTCAGCTACAGGCAATCTTGCTTATGTCTTGGCTTTAGAGGAAATTGCTGCAGCCGATGGCGCAACATCAACCATCATGAGCGTACATAATTCAGTGGGCTGTGTCCCGATTTTAAAATATGGTACAGCTGCACAAAAAGAACGTTTTTTAGTGCCTTTAGCACGTGGTGAAATGATTGGTGCATTTGCATTAACAGAACCGCATACCGGTTCTGATGCAGCTGCCATTAAAACGCGTGCAGTTAAGGATGGTGATCATTATGTGATTAATGGCGCGAAGCAATTTATTACTTCGGGTCATAACGCAGGCGTGATTATTGTCTTTGCTGTAACCGACCCAAGTGCGGGCAAAAAAGGCATGAGTGCGTTCTTAGTCCCGCGTGACACCCCAGGCTATGAAGTGATTCGTGTGGAAGAAAAGCTTGGCTTACATGCCTCTGACACCTGCCAAATTGCCTTAACTGATGTTCGACTGCATGAAAGCTTACGTTTAGGTGCAGAGGGCGATGGCTTAAAAATTGCCTTGTCCAACTTAGAAGGCGGTCGAATTGGCATTGCTGCACAAGCCGTGGGTCTTGCCCGTGCAGCATTAGAAGAAGCGACCAAATATGCACATGAACGTGTTGCCTTTGGTAAGCCAATTTTTGAACAACAAGCGATTGCCTTTCGCTTAGCGAGTATGGCAACAGAAATTGCGGCAGCGCGTCAATTGGTGCATCACGCGGCACGCTTAAAAGAAGCCGGTCAGCCGTGTTTAACCGAAGCCTCGATGGCAAAACTGTTTTCTTCAGAAATGGTAGAGCGTGTTTGCTCTCAAGCGCTCCAAATATTTGGTGGCTATGGTTATTTGAAAGATTTCCCAATTGAACGTATTTATCGTGATGCACGTATTTGCCAAATTTATGAAGGCACCAGCGATATTCAACGCTTAGTGATTGCACGTAGCTTGGCACAATAAGGACAGCACATGACACAAGAACAACAGCTGATCATTGAACAGCAGGGCAAACTCGGAATCATTCGTCTCAATCGCGTTGCAAGCCTAAATGCTTTATCGATTGAGATGATTCATGGCATTCATCAGCAAGTGTTGGCATGGCAACACGATGCAGATATTGAGGCGATTCTATTGACCTCAAACAGCCCAAAGGCTTTTTCGGCGGGTGGTGATATTCGTTATATTTATGACGGTTATTATGCAGGTGAAAACAAGCATTTAGATTATTTTGCTGACGAATATGCCATGCTCAATGATTTATATGCGTCTAAAAAACCACTCATTGCTGTGTTAGATGGGTATGTGTTAGGGGGCGGTTTTGGGTTGGCACAAGCCTGTCAGATTAAAATTAGCTCGGAAAAATCACGTTTTGCGATGCCTGAAACCGTGATTGGCTACTTCCCTGATGTGGCTGCAACGTATTTCTTGGCCCAACTGAAGCAGGTCGGTGTGTATTTGGCACTGACAGGTGAACAAATCACGGCGGCTGATGCAGTGGCCTTAAAATTGGTTGATTACCATGTCACCAGTGCAGATTTAGCTGAATTTGAACATAGGCTCAGCCAAGCAGCTGTATTAAATGCACAGAAAATCAGTGAAGTAGCCTTAGCACTTGCGACCCCGGCAGCCTCTAGCCCCTTACTTGAACACATCACTGAGATTGAACAGTATTTCTCAGCATCAAGTGTTCGAGAAATAGAAGCTGCGCTTGCAGAGAGTGAGCATGCTTGGGCACAGGCGACATTGGCGATTTTGCAACAGCGCTCCCCTGTGGCAAAGCGCGTAAGCTTACAGTTACAACAGCTCGGTCAGCAGCTGACCTTGCCTGAAGCAATGCAGCTGGAACGTGACGTGCAAGGCCTATGGTTTGAGCAAGGTGACTTTATTGAAGGCGTGCGCGCACTGATTATTGATAAAGATAAACAACCGCAATGGCGTCCGGATGCACCTGAATTAAATCAGCGGATTGCTGCCTTTATAGATCAGAAAAAGCCCTTAAGTGCTTAAACTTATGTCCATAAAAATCCCCTGTATTGGGGATTTTTTTATGGGTTTTTCTTTCGGATATTGATTTTGGGTGCTGATTTTGTCTAAGACAAATTTTTTGCATGGCATACGTTGAAAAAGTCATCTTTTTTGTAGCCAAAACAAGCTGACATATAGGTAAAAACCCTGATATGAGGCTGCTTAATCCTGAGAGAAATAGGAAATTTCTCGGATACAGCTGTGGGTTGTGCTGCATTGGGCCGTAAAAAATACCTACTTGAGGCTAAATTTATCCTTATAGATTGCTGTGATGTGCTTGCTTATATTCAAGTCAAGACAGTGTATTTCACACGATACAAAACGGCATATCGTTGCGTGTCGTGGCATCAAAGAATAAGGATAAAAGCATGAAAATTGAAACCCAAGACTACGCGATAGGACAGACAGCTGCGGTAGATTACCTCGTAGTGAATGAATTTTCAGGCGGCATTGTTGGGCCAAGCCAACGTATGCTAGGGCCCCTAAAAAATGGGGGCACCTTAAAAACCGGTACACCACCGGGGTGTTGGGGGCCGATGATCACACCTGCCTTTCAAGGTGGACATGAAGTCACCTTGCCTGTGTTTATTGAAGGTGCAGAAGTGGGTGATGCTGTTGCACTCAAAATCAAAAAAATCCAAGTGACTTCAACCGCCACATCGTCAGGGGTGATGCGTTTTGTGGAAGGTCGTTACCATGGCGACCCATTTGTGGCGAAATACTGTAGCGCATGTGGTACAGAACAGCCTGCAAGTTATGTAGAAGGCATTGGCGAAGATGCAATCCGCTGTAAAAACTGTGATGCAGAAGTCAGTGCGTTCGAATTTTCGCATGGTTATGTGATTGTGTTAGATGAAGAAAACAAAGTCAGTCTGACCGTCAATCAAGAGATTGCCAATCAACTTGCAGGCAATGCCAACCAACTTGCGGCACTACCTGAACATGCTGCACAACACTCAATTTTATCGCTTGCACGTGCCGACATGCCGGGTGTTGCTGCACATATGCGTCCATTCTTAGGCAACATTGGCACAACGCCAGCACGCGATTTACCCGATTCACATAACTGCCATGATTTTGGTCAGTATTTGATTGACGCGCCACATCAATTTGGGATGACAGAAGCAGAGTTGCTTGCCGCCAAAACAGATGGCCATATGGACACCAACTCAATCCGTCCGGGCTGTATTTTGATTTGTCCGGTAAAAGTACGCGGTGCAGGGGTATATATG